>JAPPPC010000225.1 GCA_028817685.1 Rhodospirillaceae bacterium | reverse complement strand
GTCCTTCAAGGGCATTGCCGAGGGAGTCGAGAACTCCAACTACCTGCTGCAGACAACCACCGGCGCCTACATCCTGACGCTCTACGAAAAGCGGGTACGCGAAAGCGACCTGCCCTACTTCATCGGCTTCATGGAGCATCTTGCAGCGCAGGGAATCGACTGCCCGACCCCGCTACACGGTCGCGACGGCGCGGCGTTGCGCAAGTTATGCGGGCGGCCGGCAGCGATCATCACCTTCCTGGAAGGTATGTGGCCGCGCCGCATCCTGCCGCACCATTGCGCCGGTCTCGGCACCGCGCTGGCCGAACTGCATGTAGCCGGCGCGTCCTTCGACATGCAGCGCAAGAACGATTTGTCCGTGACCGATTGGCGGCCGCTCTATGAATCCTGTGCCAACCGTGTGCATGAGGTGTCGAATAGTTTACCGGGAATCGTCGGGCCCGAGATCGATTTTCTTGAGGCGAACTGGCCGGCCGGCCTGCCGTCCGGTGTTTGCCACGCGGACCTGTTTCCGGACAACGTCTTCTTCCTGGGCGACAAGCTGTCCGGGATGATCGACTTCTATTTCGCCTGCAACGACTTCTTCGCCTACGATCTGGGCATCTGCCTCAACGCCTGGTGTTTCGAACGCGATGGCAGTTTCAATGTCACGAAGGCGCAGCTCATGCTGTCCAACTATCGCAAGGTACGCGATTTCTCCGATGCCGAGCTACAAGCACTGCCCTTGCTCGCGCGTGGCAGCGCCATCCGCTTCTTACTGACCCGGCTTTATGACTGGCTGAACCACCCTGAAGGAGCCCTGGTCAAGCCGAAGGACCCGTTGGAGTATCTCGCCATCCTGCAATTTCACCAGCAGGTTCAAGGCCCCGGCGAATACGGGCTAGGTTGATGACGTTGGGCGAAGCGGTCGAGATTTACACGGACGGCGCGTGCAGCGGAAACCCCGGCCCGGGCGGCTGGGGCGCGGTGCTTCGCTATCAGGGCGTCGAGAAGGAACTGCAGGGCGGTGAGCCGGAAACGACCAACAACCGCATGGAAATGCTTGCCGCGATTCACGCACTGGAAGCGATGAAACGACCAGTCCGCGCCGTCATCCACACCGACAGCACCTATCTGCGCGACGGCATCACGAAATGGATCCACGCCTGGAAAAAGCGCGGCTGGAAGACCGCGTCGAAGAAACCGGTAAAGAATGTGGATCTATGGCAGCGCCTGGAGGAAGCTATGGCGCCCCACCAGGTCGAATGGCGCTGGGTCAAGGGCCATGCGGGCCATCCGGAAAACGAACGCGCCGACGCCCTGGCCCGTGGAGGCATACCGGGCAACGGCGCGTCCGAATAGAAACGTGCTAGAGCGCTTCCCGATTACAGTGCTTCCAGAATCGACTCAGCGCTGGAAATCGTCAGGCCGCCGCCATCTTCCATGTTCAGCGTCGTGATCTTGCCATCCTCGACAACCATCGCGTAACGCTTGGACCGGACGCCCAAACCGCGCTCACTCAGATCAAACTCGAAGCCGGCCGCACGGGTGAAGTCGCCGCTGCCGTCGGCCAACATCTGAACCTTGTCGCCGGCGCCCTGATCCTTGCCCCAGGCACCCATCACAAAGGCGTCGTTCGTCGCCAGGCAGGCAATCGCATCAACACCCTTTGCCTTGATTTCGTCCGCATTGTTGACGAAACCCGGCACGTGTTGCGCCGAACAGGTCGGCGTAAACGCCCCAGGCAGGGCGAACAGCACGACCTTCCGCCCGGCGAAAAACTCATCCGTGTTCACGGCGGCCGGCCCGTCGTCACCCATCTCATATAGCGTGACCGACGGAACCTTATCTCCAACTTGCAATGGCATGTTGTCTACTCCCTCGAATATTCTGATTTTGAACTGGCCAAAAAACTAAGCCGCAGCGCCGCGCTGTCCAGTGCAAAATTGCACCGGGTTACAAGGAAACGGCGCAACGTGCCTTATCGGGCGGCAATCTGGCTCTTGCTGTCCGATTTGACCGCCGCCTGCACCACGATATCGCTGGTCAAGAGCTCCGGCAGGGCGATCCCCTGCGGTGCGTCGGGCCCGTAGACCGCGTTGAATGGAATCCCATATCGGCCAAAGCTCGCCAGGTAATTCGCGACGTCCTGGTTCGGCCGGGTCCAATCGGCCCGCATAGCGACGACATTTTGGCTGTCGAGCCAGCTGGCCACCGGCTGGGTGTCCAGCACCACTTTCTTGTTCACCTGGCAGGTGATGCACCAATCGGCTGTGACGTCGACAAACACCGTCTTCCCGGAAGCGACAAGGCGGGCTATTTCCGCCTGGTCGAAACGCTCCCAGCGGCCGCTTTCGGCAACCGCAACCGCGTTGCCGGACGGCATATGGACCACGGGCAGGGCCAGAGCGGCGATGGACAGGGCGAAGACCGCCTTGCCCGCATGCCGCCCCAGGCGCGACCCCGGGAGCCGCTGTATCAACAGCACGCCCCCCATCAGCACCAGCATCGCGGTGAGGATAAGCGCGCCTTCGGTCCCGATTTGCACCGCGATCACGGTGAGTAACCAGATCGCCGTGGCGGCCAACGCCACGCCCATGATCTGGCGCAAGACGACCATCCATGTGCCGGGTCGCGGCAGGGCCGTCGCGAGCCTGGGAAAGGCAGCCACGGCAAGGTAGGGCAAGGCAAGACCGACACCAAGGGCTGCGAAGACCGAAAGGATCTCGAGGGTGTCGCGGCTCAACGCGAACCCGACCGCGGTACCTACGAACGGCGCGGAACAAGGCGTCGCCAGCAGCGTCGCGAAAGCGCCAGTCATGAAATGCCCGGCGGCCGACGGCTGATCGCTGGCGCGCAGGCTCATATCGGACAGGCGTTGCGGCAAATGGATTTCGAACAAGCCGAACAGGTTGTAAGCGAACAGGGCGACGATCAGCGCCATGAAGGCCAGGAACACCGGCTGTTGGAACTGGATGCCCCAGCCGACCGACATGCCCGCCGCTTTGACACCCAACAGCGCCGCCGCGATCACCAGCATCGATGTGACGATCCCCGCCGCCGTCGCCAGGAATCCGAACCGCACGCTGGCAGCCTCCCGCCCCCCATAGCTGACAACCGACAGCAGTTTGATTGACAGAACAGGCAGCACGCAGGGCATCAGGTTGAGGAGCAGACCGCCCAGGAGGGCGGAGCGCCGAATT
>JAPPPC010000257.1 GCA_028817685.1 Rhodospirillaceae bacterium | reverse complement strand
CCGGCGAGGCGATGAATTTCAGTTTCGGCAGCCGTTCCAGCAGGTCCCGGGGCAGCGGCGTGCGCTCGCGCGTCAGCACCAGCACGTCGTAATCCGCCAGTGCCGCGGCACGCGCGTCGGTGCCTTCGGGCAGTTTTTCCGTGAAGAAGTCTGTGTGCACATTGTCCGGCAGGGACGTCCAGTCGGCCAGGTTGTCGGCGATTTTCATGTAGTCGTCCAGTACGGCGATCTTGATGTCGGCCATGGAGTCGTCCTCGTCTCTTGGTTCTTTGTGGGCGGAAACTGTAGCCGTCGTGCCCGACGCGTCAATCGAAGCCGAGCAGCACCGAGGGCAGCCACAGGGCGATCTGCGGGAAGGCGATCAGTAGGGCGAGTACGACGAAATGCAACAGGATGAACGGGACTACGCCGCGATACATGTCGCGCAGACTGATTTGCGGCGGCGCGATGGTCCGGAAATAGAAGATGGCGCCCGCCATCGGCGGGGTCAGCAGGCTGGTCTGGATCATGAGCAGCAGCAGGATTGAGAACCAGACCGGATCGAAGCCGAAACTCTTGATGATCGGCATCGCCAGCGGGATCAGGATCAGCATGATAGAGATGGGGTCGAGAACAAAACCGGCGACGAAGGTGATGCCGAGAATGATCGCGGCGGTGCCCCACGGGCCCAGCCCGGATTCCGCGAAGAATTGCTGCAGCAGGATCAGGCCGCCCGAACCCGCGAAGACGCCCAGGAACATCAGGCCGCCGAGAACGATGGTCAGCACGATGGCGGTAATCGACAGGGTGACGATCAGCGCGTCCTTCATTACCGCGTAGGTGAACCGGCGGTAGATGATGGTCAGCACCATGCCGCCGATGGCGCCGACCGCGGCGGCTTCGGTCGGGACCGCGATTCCGAAGATGATGCTGCCGAGAACGCAGACGATCAGCGAGATTGGTGGCAGCAGATAATAGGCGGTGCGCAGCAGGCGCGGCAGGATTGGCCCCGGATCCGCTTCGGCCTCCATGCGCGGCGCTGCGCCAGGCCGGATTGTTGTATAGGCCAGAATGTAGACGATGTAGAGCCCGGCCAGGATCAAACCCGGAAACATCATCGCCGTGAACAGGTCGCCGATGCCGAGATCGGCAATTGTCGCCAGAATGACCACGAGAACCGACGGCGGGATGATCGAACCGAGCGAGCCGCCGGCGCAAATGGTGCCGGAGATCAACCCCTTGTCGTAACCGTGCCGCATCATGACCGGCACGGCGAGCAGGCCTACGACCGTTTCCGTCGCGCCGACCACGCCGCTCGACGCAGCGAACAGGACACAGATCACGATCGTGGCGACTGCGATGCCGCCGGGCAATCGCCTCGTCCAATGGCCGATCTCGTCGAACATGCCCTCGGCGATACCGGACTTTTCCAGCATCGCGCCCATGAAGATGAACAGCGGCACCGCGGCCAGCAGGTGCGAGCTGCTCACCTCCTCGACCCGCTGCGCGAACATCACGACCAACGATGGACCGAAGGTCGGCACGCCGAAGGCCAGTGCCACGGACATCAAGGCGTAGGCGACGGGCACGCCCATGAAGATCGCGCCGAGCAGCACGGGAAACATCCACAGCGCGAACTCGGCGTTCATGGCGCGGGCACCGGCCGGCCGATCATGGTGCGGAAGGATCGGATTACCTCGGCCACGACCTGCAGGGCGAAGAAGCCGAAGCCGATCGTCACCATGATGCGCAGCGGCCAAATGATCGGGTTCCACGCGGATTCACCGGAGGTCTCGCCGACGATAAAGGCCTCCAGCGCGACCCGGCCCAATTGCCAAGTCATCCAGATTGTCACCGGCATCAGGAAGAAGGTCAGCACCACCCAGTCGATGCCGGCTTGTGCCCGCGGCGGTAAGACCGCATAGACGAAATCAACGCGAATATGCTGCTTCATCTTGGTGACGTAGGCGATACCGAAGATGTAGTGCAGTCCGGTGATCATGTAGCCGAGCTCATAGGCCCAGAATGTCGGCAGGTCGAAGATGAACCGCGCGGCGACCTCGTATCCCATGATGAAGAACAGCAGGATCACGAAGAAGGCGCTGGTCTGGCCGGCGCGGTCGCTCAGCGCGTCGATGATGTGAACCAGTCGGTCGAACATGTCGGGTGGGCCTGGTTGCGGGATGCGGGACCCTACAAGCCCAGACCGGCGGAAGAAAGATGCCGGTGACGTTTCCTGGCAGCGCCAGCCTATCCTTCAGTCTACGCGGAAATCCTTCAGCGCGTCCGGGTCGGGTGCGACACCCAGCCCGGGACCGTCCGGCAATGTCATGATCCCGTCTTTGATGGCCGGCAGCCCGCCGGTCAGACGTTCGCGCAAGGGATTGGGGTTGGCATCGATCTCCAGGATACCGCTTCCTTCCGCCACCGCCAGGCAGTGCGCCGCGGACAGCACGCCGATTGGGCCGGCCAGGAAGTGGGGGCAGTAGCGTTGCCCGGCTGCCACGATGCGTTTTGCCAGCGGCAGCGTTTTGCTGAAACCGCCCCATTTGCACATGTCCGGCTGAACGACGCCGAGAACCTTTGCGTCGATATAGGCGTCGAACTGCGCGTCGCCGAGCAGGTTTTCGCCGGCCGCGATGTCGCTTCCGCCGAGGGCGGCAATACGTTGCCATTCGTCGAGCGGCCGGTCTGCTGGCAACGGCTCTTCGATCCAGCCCAGGCCGAAGTCTGAATAGGCCGACCAGTTGGCGCAGGCCGTCTCCACGTCCCAGCCCTGATTGACATCGGTCATCAGGGCCCGGTCGCCGATCAGGTCGCGCATCAGCGTCAAGGCGGCGAAGTCCACTTCCCGGCCGAAACCGATTTTGATCTTGAAGGCGGTGTAACCTTCGCCGAGTTTGCTTTCGACGATCGCTTCGAACCCTTCGGGGTTGAGCCCGCTGGCGTAAACCGGCACAGCAGCGCGCGATCCGCCGAGCATCCGCCATAGCGGCTCACCCGCCCGCCGGGCGACGAGATCCCACAATGCGATATCGACACCGGCGATCGCCTGGGCAAAGGGACCGGGTTCGCCGCCCTGCAGGGCCATGATATGCGTCTTGCGGGTCATCACGTCGAATGCGGCATCCGGCGACGCCCAATCCTCCGACAACACGATCGATGCCAGATAGTCCCGCACCAGATGGGCCCGATTCTCCGCCCCA
>JAPPPC010000179.1 GCA_028817685.1 Rhodospirillaceae bacterium | reverse complement strand
GCGATGCCGCCGCCGCGCGGCACCGGCCGGGCGTGGCTGGAGCGTTCGTTGGGGCGGTCGAATATCGCATGACGGCGCAGCAACTTCAGGACCAGGCCGGTGGCGGCGACGGTCGCGAAGAAAACGGTCGCTGTTGCGGCCAGCATGCCTATCCGTAGGCGCGGACGGCGTTGGCGGGAAGGTTTACTTCCATCTCACGGCCAAGCAGGCTCAACAACAAGGTTACGCGCTGCCGGTCGTCGCCGCATTTGAAGATACCGGTCTGGTCGGCCAAGGCACCCTGCGTAATTTCGATCACGTCGCCTGTCTCGTAGGGGCAAGGCTCGGTGATCTCAACGAGGCCCTCCGCGTTCTCACGGGCGCGGATTGTCTCGATGATTGCGGGCGGGACGGCTGAGGGCCGGTCGCCCATCGTAATCAGATAGCTGACGCCGTACGTGCCGTTGATCGCATGCCACCGATCGGTCGACAGGTCGAGCTCGACGAACAGATATCGGGGAAACAACGGGGTCTTGATGGTATCGATTCGCCGTGCGTGCCGTCGTTCCTTCAAACGTTGGGGCAGGTAAACCGTATAGCCCTGGTTTTCCAGATGACCCATCGCCATGCGTTCCATGCCGGTGCGGGTGTAGACGACATACCAGTGCTTCATGCCGGCACCTCCGAATCTTGGCGGGAAATCCGGAGCAGCGGGGGCGCAAGGACCTTGTCCGCCGGCATCTCTTGCGACAAGGCGTCGAAAACCGCTTGCGGCGCGCACAGGTCGGTCACGATGACCGCGTCAACGTCCGGTAATGTTTCAAGTTCTGAGTGAATCGGCAGACCGGCGACCGATTCAGTCCGCGCGTGCGGGTCGACGATGCCAATCAGGCTAACCCCGTGTTCCGCCGCGCATAGCGTTGCAATTTCCGCCAATTCGCCACTCCCTGCCAAAGCGATCCGGGTCCAACCGCGGGCAGCGCAATATTCGAACATGTCGCCACACTGGCCGCGCGCGCGCCGGAAAAAGGTGAAGGAGGAAGACAGATATTCCGATGTCAGCCGCGATTTCTCGCTGAAACCCTTTGGCGTAAGGTAGTAGGCGTAGCGGTTCGGTGGGACCTGGCTGATTTTGATCAGCCCCTTGCGCACACAGCGTTTCAGATATGCGTTGGCCAAGCCCAGCGCGATGCCCAGGTCGTTCGCCATCGACCGCTGCGTGACGGTGCTGTTTTCTTCTACGGCGTTGAGCAGGCCGAGCGTTATCTCCGCGTCGCCGTCGGTCGTGCTGCCGGTTGTCCTGTCGTTCGCCAAGGCGGCCCCGTCACCGTGTTCACGCTGCGAACATACATTGTTCAGGAAATGAACGTCAAGGTTCAATTGATGAACACCTTAAGAGTCAATCGGTTGGCGGGAATACAGGAAATCCGTGTTTTTTGAGGTATGCGCACGCTATTTGCCGTGAGAGAGGACCGCAGCGCCTGCATCGAACGAGCGGCAATCTTGGTCCTACGTCTTGCCGCCTTCCCGCCGAAGCGCCCATTTGACTGTTGTGCCATCATCGTCTGTGCGGCCTGAAAGGACGACCTGCTGGGTACGCTTCGCGCCGCCCGTTCCGAAATAGATGCTCTCGGCCAAATCGATTTTGGCGCCGCTGGCCCGCAGCCGCCAGCCGGTGCCACCCGGTAAACGCAGCAGGACCGCCGCACCGTCCTGCACCATTGAGGCCTGAACCGCGGGGTGGAAATGAAAGCGGATCGCGTAAGCCCGGTTCCCTGGTAAACCAATCACAGATTGCCTGCTGCTGCCTTCGACCGGGGCCAGCGTGTCTTCGCCGCGCAACTCGTCTCCTGGCGCCGCCAAATAGAGGCGACGGTGGTGGATGAGACCAAAGCGCCTCCCATAACCGTTATGGCTGGCCGTGAGCCAGAGATTGCCGTCCGCCTCCTGGCGCTCGACGGCCACATGCGGCTCCGGCCCGCCGTCATCGCTGGAATTCGTGTCTTCGATTGCCAGAGTGGAGTGGGCGGCTGTCGCGCGCGCGGCGTTTTGCCATTCTGCACCCGAAGAGACGGCGGCGCCGCAATTGACCACCAGGCGCTCCTTCCCGAAGCTGACCTCCAAGCTCAGAGAGCCGGCATGTGCATGGCTGTCCCAGCCCGTCCGCGGCCGTGCGCCGGTGTCGACGAAGGCCAGTAGTTTTCCGGCGGCAAGCCGTTGGAAACCGTTCTTGCTCACCCCGCCTGGCGGGCGCTTTCGAACATTGGCCTGGGCCAATGTCAGATCGATGTCCGATACGTCGTTTTCGGCGCTATCGTTAAACAGGCAGAGAGCGCCGTCGCCGTGGCGGAAAAAACGGAGCATCGATGCCGCCCGTTCGATCCCATCGGCGAGCGCGGGCGGAATGCTCTGTTGGCCGGCACTGAGCGCGGCTCTGATATCGACCAGATCGCGCAGCAGTTGAAGCTGGACCGCCGGACTGCGTTCCACATGGGCGCCGTCATCCTCGATCTGCCGCGGCAGTTCGACGTCCAGCAACCGGGTGGCACGTGCCAGCAGCGGCGACTCACCCGGTATGCAAAGTCCGGCATAGAGTAGCCCCTTGATGGCCGCCAGACGGGCGAGACCATCGACCTCGCCGCCGGCGGTGCGGCTAAGGTGCCGGGCCTGCCGCGCCATTTGCGAAAGCAGGGAGGATCGGAGCGGATCCGGCGCGCTGGAGAAAAAAAGTTCGAAATGCGCGGTCCAGGCGACCAATCGTTGACCCATGATGTCGGCGCGCCATATGTCGGCTGACCAGCGTTGATGGCGCGACAGCCAATCTTCCGTCAGGCGGCGGGCGAGCCGCCGGGCATCGTCGCCGCCGAGCGCCCGTAAATCACGAAGCCATGTGAAGCTGTGCAGCGCATTCAACCACTGATCGTCCGCATCGACTTCGTCCCAGGGCGAGTCGTTCGGGCGTTCCAGTGCCCCGGCAAACCCATAGCTTCCGCCAAGCATCGCTGCGGCACGATCCGCATTGCCGGGCCAAGGGTCCGGAGGGGAGGCCGACAGGCCTTCGGGCTGTCGGCGCCGCAATGTCGATTCATAGAATGGTGCAGCGAACACCATCCCCAGCAATCGCCGTTGAACGGGCGGCCAGGCGGGATGGTCAGGGGTTGGGTCGGTCATTGCGCGGCGGGTTGGGTCCCGGATCGCAATGTGTCGATAT
>JAPPPC010000343.1 GCA_028817685.1 Rhodospirillaceae bacterium | reverse complement strand
CCGTTGGTGATGTAAATCTTGCGGCCGTTGATCACCCAATCGTCGCCATCGCGTTCGGCAAAGGTCTGGATCGAGGCCGCATCCGAGCCGGCGTCCGTCTCGGTTAGCGCGAAGGCCGTGATCAGCTCGCCGCTCGCAACCTTTGGCAGGTATTTGTTCTGCTGCTCTTCGGTGCCCGCGAAAAGCAGTGGACCGGTCAGCAGGGTTACCGGATAGGTGCCGGCCGAGAACCATACCGCAGAGATCTCTTCCAAAATGATCGCGCAGGTCAGCGTGTCGAGCCCAAGCCCGCCATAGGCCTCGGGGATATCGAGCCCCATAAAGCCGCGCTCCGCCATCAGCGCCAGCGCCTCGCGCGGCAGCGGTTCGCCGGCCCTTTCAACGCGGGTGGCAATCGGCAGCAGCTCCTCCTGTGCGAAGTCGCGGGCCGCTTGCTTGAGGCGGCGCTGTTCGTCGGTCAGTCGATAGTTGGTCATGGGATACGCAACCGGCTGCTAGAGCCGGTCCTCCAGCCCGTAGATCCGGATCACGTTGTCGCGCAGCAATTTGCGCTTAGGCTCGGGCCGGAAGCCGAGATCTTCGATCTCCTGCCGGGTGCGCTCGAAATCCAGCACCGGGAAGTCCGTGCCGAAGATCACCTTATCCTGACCATAAGTGTTGATGTACTGAACGAAACTCGCCGGCCAGTATTTCGGGCTGTGCGCGTCACAGCCGAGATAGACATTCTTGTGCTTCCAGGCCATCGCAATCGCCTCGTCGGTCCAGGGGATGCCGACATGAATGCCGATCAGCTTGAGCTCAGGGAAATCGCAGGCGACCGCATCCATGGTGATGGGCTGGCCGACCGAGCGGATCGGGTAGTCCGGCGCGTAGACCATCGACTGTCCGATCTGGAACTGGATCGGCACGTCCAGCTCGCAGCATTTCGTGTAGTAGGGATACCAGCGGGCATGGTCGATCGGTGTCTCGAACCAATGCGGATAGCCATGCGCGCCGATGTAACCGCGCTCCTCGATGGCGTGCTGGAATTCGCGCACGCCCTTCATGCCCATCGTCGGATCGACGCCGTACAAACCGAAGAAACGGTCCGGATGCTCCGCGATCGCCCGGTCCACGACCTCCATCGGGATGTGGTAGCAGGAGGGATGGCCCGGCGGGCCGCATTTGACGGCGATCAGAAAACCGCGCTCGATCCCCGCCGCGTCCATCCGGCGCAGCATTTCGTCCAGTTCGACCCCCTGCACGGTTTCCGCGCTGGCGCCGATCTTGTCGCCGAAGAACTCGTCGCGCCATTCCGGACGGTACTGCAGCGCATCCGCGTTGAAGATGTTGACCACCGCATCGATGGCCTGGATGTCGTGTTCGGTCATGCGCCGTCCCTCTCTGTTCCAATGGGCGGCAGCCTAGCGTCTGACTCTTCAAGCGCGCAAATAGCCGACCAAGAAACCGAAAGCGGCACCCTAAACTGCGCCGCGCTGTTGGCTATGCTACCGTTCCGTTCGTGAACACGGGAACAGCCTTGAGGAGACACCAAAGTGATTGAGAGCAGCGACTTCGATTTCTCCGGGCAGCGAGTCCTGGTCACGGGGGCGGCCGGCGGGATCGGGTCTGCCATGGCGGCGGCTTTTGCAGCCCATGGCGGCGAAGTGATCCTGGCGGATATCGCCACCAATGGTTTGGCGGAACAGGCGGATGCGTTGGGGAATGGCGCCACGTTTCTGCAGTATGACCAAAGCGATAGCGCATCGATCGCCGCGCTGTCCCACGCGGCAGGACCGGTGGACGTACTATGCAATAACGCCGGCGCGATGCAAGCCGGACCGTTTCTCGAACAGTCGCCGGAGACGATCGAACGGATGATCACCGTTGACCTGACCGGCCCTGTTCTGGTGGCCCGGCACATCGGTGAAGGCATGGTGGCGCGCGGTCGCGGCGTCATCGTCAACACCGCGTCACAGCTGGCGTTTCACGGTTCGGGGTTCCGGACCGCCTATGCCACCGCCAAGGCGGGGATCGTGCAGTTCACCAAGAGCGCGGCCGCGGAATGGGCGCCACATGGTGTGCGCGTCGTGGCGCTGGCGCCGGGCCGCACCTTGACGGCGATGAACGCGCCTTTGCTTGCGACCGAAGAACAACGCGCCGAAGGCTTGAAGCACATCCCGGTGGGACGCTATGGCGACCGCGAAGAAATGGCGAAACTGGCCCTGTTTCTGGCGTCGGATGCAGCCTCCTACGTCGTCGGGGAAACACTCGTCGCGGATGGCGGATACGTCCTGCTTTGAGGCGATCCGGCGATGCAAATCCCGGCGCCGTTCTTACTTTGATCAACGGCACATGAAATTTACACACCGATCTTGATCTCGTAGCCTTGCGTCTCGGCTCAAGCGTGGAGGCACGTTATGCAAAATGCTGCAGCGGAACGGACCGTCGAACAGACAGACCTGGAAGAATATATGGCCCAGGGCGCATCCAGGGCGCGCGCGCTCGACAATCGCGGGCCCATACGGCGGACAGCTTCCGGCGCGATCGATCCCGAAATAATCGAATGCTACTGGCGGCACGGCTTCTATATCTTCGAAAACGTCTTCGGCGCTGAAGAACTCCGCGACCTGGAAGCGGACTTCGAAGATATCCTCGACCGGCTGCCGACCCACAAAGGTTCAGCGGTGGACGCAAAGGGGCGACCGGCTCTGGGCACCGATTGCCAAGGAGAGAATCTGTACTGGTCCAAACCATTGGGGGACCCCTGGGGCGGCACCTCATTCGGGCAGGGCCGCCACGCAGCCAAAATGTTCGAACCGACTCCGAGCGAGAACGCACCGTCAGAAATCGTCTTTCTGCTGATCGGGTCGCTGCAGTTTTCCGATGCCTGTCTGCGCGCCTACGGGCACCCCGACCTTCTGGCCGTTTCCGCCGCGGTGAACGGCGATGATTTCGTGCCCTATACGGACGGACTCTTCATCAAGGCACCGGGGCTCGGCGCGTCGGTCGCCTGGCATCAGGACGGCACGACCCATTGGGACAGTCCCGACTGGCATCAGGGCTCGCACGGGTTCAACCTGATGGGCCAGATCTATGGCTGCACGCCGGAGAACGGGGTGTGGGTCGTGCCCGGCTCGCACAAGCTCGGCAAGGTCGACATCAAGGCGAAGGTCGCGAAGGCGGGAACGACGTTTTTACCGGACGCCATCCCGATGG
>JAPPPC010000462.1 GCA_028817685.1 Rhodospirillaceae bacterium | reverse complement strand
CTTGACGAGCGAGTCCAGGTTGCCCACGAACCAGTAAACCGCGATCGCAACGACAACGACGATCACCGCAACGCCGATAAGAACTTTTTTCACAACGACCCCCTTACGTTATTCCCCGCCATAGTGACGTGAATTCGTACGCGATTCCAGCATGTTCGAATGGGCGCTACAGAGGCTCCCTGCGGGCCCAATCCTGCCGTGTCAGGCAATAGACGTAACAATCGTCAGGCCCGAAACGGCGTCGCTCCTGGCGCAGAAACCCAAGCCTTTCGTAGAATCGATGTGCGGCCGTATTGCTGATCAGCGGATCGATGAGAACCGCGGTTACTTCCGGCTTGGCAAAACAGCGACCCAGCCCCAGCTGCATGATTTCCGCACCATAGCCGCAACCGAGATCGGATTCTTCGCCAATCCAGATATCGATCGCGCGCAGGTTCGGCGCGACATCGCCCCAATAGCGCGTCTCCTCCTGTGCGGGGTCGATAATCTGGAAGAAACCGATAGGACGGCCATCTTGCTCGGCGATCAGTAACTCGCGCCAAATCGGACTGCGGGGAAGCTCGGCTTCCCAATCGAACACATCGTTACCGCCGCCGGCTGCGATCACATGGGCCTTGCCGTCCCAATAGCGCAAAAGTTCGAGATCGTCAGGGATTGCAGCGCGAAATTTCATGGCAACACCCATGCTTGAAATTGGCCACCCATATGGCGCCAAACACCAACCTACCATCAACGGGAACAGCCCTTCACACCCCTTGCGGTCGCGTGTATCACTGCGGGCTTGAATGAATGGAATGCTCTGGAGGGGCCAAGGATGTCGAAACTCGTTCCGCCGCATGGGGGCGGCCCGCTCAAACCGCTGCTGGTCGGCGATGCCGAACGCACAGAGATCGCAGCGCGGGCCGAGTCGTTGGTCCGTATCACCCTGTCGAGCCGCGAGCTGTCCGACCTGTTCATGTTCGGCATGGGCGCCTACACGCCGCTCGACGGATTCATGGGCGAGGCGGATTGGCGGGGCGCCTGTACCGATATGACGCTGGCGAACGGCCTTTTCTGGCCGATCCCGATCACATTGTCTTGCGGGCAGGACCAAGCCGACGCGATCGCGAACGGCGAGGAAGTCGCGCTGATCGACGAGGACGGGAGCCTCGTCGGCGTCATGACGGTCGCAGAAAAATACACCATCGACCGCGCACTGGAGTGCCAGAGTGTCTTTGGCACGACCGATGAAGGCCACCCCGGCGTGCAGAAGGTCATGGAACAGGGTGCCGTCAACCTGGCCGGCCCCGTATCGGTCCTATCGGACGGCCATTATCCGAAAACCTACAAAGGCCTGTATTACCGGCCAGCGGAAACCCGCGCCCTGTTCGAGGAAAAAGGCTGGTCCACGGTGGCGGCGTTCCAGACGCGCAACCCCATGCATTGCAGTCACGAATTCCTCGCGAAGGTAGCGGTCGAGGTCTGCGACGGAGTCCTGATCCACCAGGTGCTGGGCGCCTTGAAACCGGGCGACATCCCGGCAGATGTCCGCGTCGACGCGATTCAGAAGCTGGTCGACGGCTATTTCGAACCGGGAACCGTGATCCAGGGCGGCTATCCGATCGAAATGCGCTATGCGGGCCCGCGCGAAGCACTGCTGCACGCATTGTTCCGACAGAATTTCGGCTGTTCGCACCTGGTCGTCGGCCGCGATCATGCCGGTGTCGGCGACTATTACGGCCCGTTCGACGCCCACCATGTTTTCGACACGCTGGATGAGGGCAGTCTGGTCACCAAACCGCTCAAGATCGACATCACCTTCCACTGCCATCAGTGCCAAGGCATGGCGACAGGCACCACCTGCTTCGATCAGGGCGAGGGTGCCGCACCGCTCAGCGAAGCCGAACGGATCGCCTTCGCCGCCAAAGTCGCCACCGGCGAGGAAGCGGTTCGTCCCTGCGACTATCCGCCGGATACCAAACTCAACATTTCGGGCACGCGTCTGCGCGAAATGTTCGCCAACCACGAAGCGATTCCCGCCGAATTCAGCCGTCCTGAAGTGGTCGAGGTCCTGCAGACCTACTATGACGAGATAAGTTGATTGGCGGTCGCGGCGACCGGGCGCGTCGGATTGACAGCCCATGGACCCTATACTACACACGACGACAGGTTTTCGTTTGGCTATATCGCCTTAACACGTAACGCGACTTGCAGGTTCAAGGGGAGCCGTCGCACCCGTTACGTAAAGATCCAATTCGGGGTAGTGATGCCGTTGTTCCGCGCATTGCTTACAACAGGCTAGCATTGGGGTAGTTTAATGTTCAGCACCAATCCCTTCGCCGAACTGTCGGCGTCGATCGATCCCGCCATCATGCAGACCTATGTGATCATCATGATCCTTTGCGTGGTGCTCGGGACGCTGTTCGATATCATCCACAAGAAGAGCGCCAAGTATTTCTTCGCCAATTGGCGCAACGCGCAGCAAAAAGGCTCGCACCAGGTCGGCGGCGGCGAGATCGTCTCGCTGGCGGTGCAGACCGCCGTCGTCGAAGTCGCCACATCGGGCGAGTTCTGCAACCCGCAGCGCCGGGTCGCCCACCTGCTGACCATGTACGGCTTCATCGCCTATGTGGTGGCGACCGTGGCCATGGTGTTCGGTTACGAGACCACGGCAGCGACGCCGGCAATCTGGCCGACGCTATGGACGATCGGCGCCCTGCTCGTGTGCGTCGGCGGGTATTGGTTCTGGTTCTTCATCCGGGTCGATGTCGCAGCGGAGGGCAGCTCACCGTTCCGCTTCATGCGCGCCGACCTGTTCATCGTCTCGCTGCTGGCGAGTACGACCTTCGGTCTGATCTGGGCCTTCCTACAGACCTCGGGCTCCGGCGGCGCGACGGTCTTCCTGGGCCTCTACCTCATCGCGACGACGATTTTGTTCGGGGGCATCCCGTGGTCGAAATTCTCGCACATGTTCTTCAAGCCCGCCGCGGCATTGCAGAAACGTGTCGAAGAATCGAACGGGTCGCGCAGCAACCTTCCGGAGCCGGCTGACAAGCCGGAGACTCTAGGCAGCGCCCGCACCCTGCCCCGCCACTATTGATCCGATTTCAATCGATCTTCGATACAGGAGATAACGGAATATCATGCCGACTTTCGTTTACATGACCAGATGCGACGGTTGCGGCCACTGCGTCGACATCTGCCCGTCCGACATCATGC
>JAPPPC010000509.1 GCA_028817685.1 Rhodospirillaceae bacterium | reverse complement strand
GGACGCCGTGCCTCGTGATTGCTGAACCGGGCGCTGTTGTCGTATTCGGGGATGAAGCAGTTGTTCAACCAAAGCTCCCCCTCTCGCGGACCCGCCCACGACTCGGACAGACTCGCCTGCCCTTGCCGCAGAGACTTTACTTCAGTCCCCTGAAGAACGATGCCGGCCTCGATCTGTTCGTCGATAAAGTAATCGAACCGCGCGCGCCGGTTCTGCGCGACGGGGCCACTCCCCGACGATTTTCGGGCCATGGCGTCAGTTGAGCAGTCCGACCGAAACCATCGCGTCCCGGACGGCCGTCTTGCTGCTCTCCGCAATCGGCACGATCGGGGGCCGGCAATAATCGTCGCATTTGCCCAGCAGGCTGGCAGCGTACTTGACCGGTCCCGGGCTGGTTTCGCAGAACAGCGCATCATGCAACGGCATCAGCTGGTCGCGCACCTCCGAGAAGGTGTCGATATCGCGATTCTGCCAAGAATTATGCAACGTCGCGCAAAGACGCGGCGCGACATTAGCCGTTACGGAAATGCAACCGTCTCCACCTTGCCCCAGAAATGCGCCGATCGTGGCGTCCTCACCGGAAAGCTGACAGAACTCCCCTTCTATCGCGAGGCGCGAGGCAAGCGGTCGCGCCAAATCACAGGTCGCATCCTTCACGCCAACGATGTTCGGCAGCTTAGCCAGCCGCGCCATCGTCTCGACCGACATGTCGACGATTGAACGGCCCGGGATGTTGTAAATGATGACCGGCAAATCGACTTCATCGACGATCATTTTATAGTGCTGGTAGAGACCTTCCTGGGTCGGCTTGTTGTAGTACGGCGTTACCACCAGGGCCGCATCCGCACCCGCGTCTTTAGCGTGTTGGGTCAATTCGATCGCTTCCGCGGTGGAATTCGATCCAGTGCCGGCAATGATCGGCACTTTTCCCTTAGCCGCTTCGATACAAAGTTCGACGACGCGTTTGTGCTCATCATGGTTAAGTGTCGGCGATTCCCCGGTCGTACCGGTCGGAATCAAGCCATTCGTGCCCTCACTGATCTGCCACTCCACGAAAGACTGGAAACCAGTTTCATCGATCGAACCGTTCTGAAACGGCGTAATCAACGCTACGAGTGATCCACTAAACATTTTTTTCTCCCTGACGCGCCCACGACGTCGACGCAAAATTAACGTTACCGGCTTAAACCAGCAATAGATACACGATCCTTTGATTCGCTTGTTATTGGCCGACGCCCGGAAATCGCATAGAATCCATTCTTGGTCATGCCGCAAATTTCTCTAAAATACAAGGCTTTACTGGCAAGCATTGCGGTTCTTTCTACCGCTTTGCTAGGGCCATCTCTCTCTGTCGATGCGGCCTCCCTGAGCAAAAAGGACACCGCACAGTACAAAGCGGCCTTCAAAGCGGCCAAGGCCGGCAAGTGGACGGCGGCGACCCGTCACGCGACACGCGCCAAGGACCCTCTGCCGGCGAAGGTGCTGTCATGGCTGCGATTTTCGACGCAAGGTAGCGGAGCAACCTTCCAGGAGATCGACGATTTCCTGACAGCAAACCCGGATTGGCCACGGCGTGCCTCGCTCCGCCGACGGGCAGAAGAAACCATGAAAGCGGCCTTGCAGGATACGGCGGCATTAGCATGGTTCGCGAAAGAAGCGCCCCGCACAGCGGCCGGTGCGATACGATATGGCAACGCCCTTCTGGCGAAAGGCCAGAGGCAAGCGGCGACACGCTACATCCGGGAAGCTTGGCGCACGCTCGACATGGTGCGGCCGGATGAGCGCAGTTTTTACCGCAGCTTCCGTAATTTGCTGCGGAAGGAAGACCATGTCGCGCGTCTCGATCGGCTTATCTGGGACCAGCGTGTTGGCGCAGCGCGGCGCCAGATGCGACGCGTGAGCCGCGACCAGCAGCATCTGGCGCAGGCCCGCCTGATGTTGATGCGCCGTACCGGCGGCGTCGACGGGGCCATTGCCCGCGTTCCATCGGAGTTGCAAGTACATCCCGGCCTTGTTTTCGAACGAATGCGCTGGCGCCGCCGAAAGGGATTTACCGACCGGGCGGTAGAATTGCTCAAGCACCCGCCTGCGCAACTGATACGTCCCGCAAAATGGTGGCAGGAGCGGGCCATCCTCAGCCGCCGGGCGCTGGCGGAAGGCGACATCACGACGGCCTATAGGCTGGCACAGGGTCACAGCCAGACCACAGGGTCTTCTCTCGCGGAAGCGGAATGGCTATCCGGTTGGATCGCACTGCGCTATTTGCGCGACTACCACGTCGCAAGGCGACATTTCCAGCGGCTATTCAAGACCGTCCGCTACCCCATCAGTCGCGCGCGCGGTGCCTACTGGACTGCCCGGGCCATCGAGGAGAACCCCGCAGACATCGAAAATCGCCGGACCCAAGCAATGCAATGGTATCGCGCAGCAGCGCGGTTCCCGACGACGTTTTACGGCCAATTGGCAATCGACCGGTTGAGCCAACAGCGCAATACCCGACCGCCAACCGAACCCGCGCCAAGCGCTGCCGAAATGAAACAATTCGAAGACCGCGAACTCGTTCGCGCGACGCGGCTGCTTGCCCATCTTGGGCAAAACAAGCTGGTCAAAACCTTCGTGCTGCGGCTAACGGCATTGGCGAAGCGTCCCGCAGAGTGGGCCTTGATTGGGCGTCTGGCAACCGACCTCAAGCGCAACGATCTCGCCATTCGTGTTGCCAAGCTGGCAATTCGGAAAGGCGTTACCCTGACGGCGGCAGGCTATCCGAAACTAAACGTCCGGCGAAATTTCTCCGTCGAGCCAGCCCTAATGCATGCTGTCATCCGTCAGGAGAGCGCGTTCGATACCAAAGCGATCAGCCGCGCCGGCGCACGCGGCCTGATGCAGTTGATGCCGGCAACGGCACGTCAGGTCGCCCGCCAACTTAAAGTCCGGCACAACAAGCAGAAACTCCTCACCGACCCGGTCCACAATTTGCGGCTGGGCAGCGCCTATCTGGACCATTTACGGGAAAACTACGACGGTTCGCTCATTTTGGCCGTCGCCGCGTATAACGCGGGACCTGGCAATGTAAATCGCTGGATTCGCCTGAATGGGGATCCACGCGAATTCTCGACCTTCGATGCCATCGATTGGATCGAGTCGATTTGTCTGACATCAGCGCCCCTGGGACACCCTGAGGTGTTTTCATAAGGGAGGATTT
>JAPPPC010000527.1 GCA_028817685.1 Rhodospirillaceae bacterium | reverse complement strand
CAATCGATCGGGCCCGCTCCGCCACCTGCCGCGATGGCGGCAACGGTTGAGGCGTGGCCCTGAGGCAATGAACCCGACGTGAGAGGCGTTACTGTGCTGTCCGAAAAGGAGGAACAGCCGGATGAAACGCAGCACGCACCCGATCCAAGATAAAGCCGAAGTCGCGATAGGTTTCCCAGACAAGGTCTATATGGGGTCTTTCATGCGCAGCTCCACGTTCGAGGCGCGTGCCGAGAATGACGGGCTGTTCATCAAACTGCTTAGGACAGGCGAGGACCGGCGTGAAGTCGAAGTCCACCTGCACCATCACCTTTTGGCCGACATCCTGGAGGCCTGGTCCGAGTCGCTGGACGAGCAGCCGCCCATGGACAAGGATCACCGGGATACGCTGCTCGACTCGCTGACAAAGGTCGAGAAGGCGCTGAAGCGAAAGCGCCGCCGTCAGGCGTAGCCGAAGGTACGTTCCAGATCGCCGATTGCGTCGTCGAGGATCGATACGATTCGCTCGACTTCATCCTTCGTGATGCATAGTGGCGGCGACAGCGAGATGATGTGATTGGCGCGTGTCAGCAGGCCCCGCTCTTGCAGGCCATCGTTCAAATGTTTGATCTCGTCGCTCGACTCAGCAAACTTTTCCTTTGTTTCACGATCTTTAACAAGTTCGACGCCGGCGACCAGGCCGAGACCGCGCACGTCGCCCACGATCGGATGGTGGCGCAGCCCGTTCAACCCTTCCAGCAGATGCGCGCCCATCTTGGCCGAATTCTCCACCAGACCTTCATTTTCGATGATCGCGATGTTGGCCAGCGCGGCGGCGCACGCGGCGGCGTGGCCGCCATAGGTCAGCAGATGGGTCAGCTTGTTGTCGCCCTCGAACGCTTCGACCACATGCGGCCGGCACATCACGGCCCCGATCGGGGCGTAGCCGCTTGAGAGGCCCTTCGCCATCGTCAGGATGTCGCCGACCAGGTCCCAGTGTTCCGAAGCAAACATCTTGCCGGTTCGTCCGAACCCGTTGATGACCTCATCGGTGATCAGCAGGACACCGTGTTTGTCGCAGATCTCCCGCAGCCGCTTCCAATACCCGTCCGGCGGAATGACGATGCCGTTCGAGGCGGAAACCGGTTCGGCGATCACGGCGGCAACCGTTTCCGGGCTTTCGTATTGGATCATCTGTTCGATCTGATCGGCGCAGAGCAGGTCGCAGGCGGGGAAGGTCTGCCGGAAGTCGCATCGGTAGCAATAGGGGGGTGAGGCGTGCAGCACGCCATGCATGAAGGGGCTATGATAGGGCTCGGCATTCGGCCGTGTGCCGCTTACGCTCATCGCGCCATAAGTCGCGCCATGGTAGGAGCCGCGGCGGCCGATCACCTTCTGCCGTTTTGGTTCGCCATTGTGATAGTGATACTGCCGCGCGATCTTGATCGCCGATTCCACCGCCTCTGACCCTCCGGAGCAAAAAAACGCCGTGCCCAGGTCTCCCGGGGTGATCTCCGCCAGGTGGGTGGCGAGCTGAATTGCCGGGATCGTCGTCGCTTGCGTCGAACTCGCATAGGCCAAGGTGCCCGCCTGCTTCGCCATCGCGTCACCGATTTCCGAGCGGCCGTGGCCGACATTGACCAGCCATAGACCGGCCAACGCGTCGATAAATTCATTGCCGTCGATATCCTTGACGATGCACCCCTTGCCTTCGACCAGGATGCGCTTGCCCATATCCTTGGCGAGCGCCCGGTAGGGCGAGGCGTGCATGAATATGTGCTCGCTGCCGGCCTCCCGCAGCGCAGCTTCGTTCGAGGCGGGATCGGTGATGGCGATAGACATGGTTCCTCCCAGCGCGTTCAGGCTCCTGATACGGGAGCATAGCACCGCGGCGGAAGATTAAGACAGCGAGAGGTCTATTTCAGGAGATCGTACGACCATTCCAGGTCGTCTTCGGACATCGGGAATCCGCCGTCCGATTTGGCCCGCAGAATATCGCGTTCGGGGACTTTCCACAGATTGCGCTGCAGCCGGACAGCGAACTCCGCGCCCAAATCGCCTTTCCAGGCGATGGCCATGGCCGATTTGCCGCTCCGCACTTCGAAGACGCCTTCGATGCTGCGCGTCGGCAGTTCCGAGGCAAAGCTCAATGCATGAATGATGAAGGTGCGTTCGGATTTCTTGATCGCGTCCGTCAGGACATCTGCGGTTAATTCGCCTTTTCGTGCAAGGCTTTCGCCCGCTCGAAAGCCGCATCGTCATCGTCGTCTTCATCTTCCGCGTCGTCTTTGGAGTCTTCACCGCCATCAAGCCGCTTCGCCACCGATTCGCGCAGCCGCTCGGCCATGTCGTCATCGACCAACGCATTGTGTTTGATCAGCGGGTCGAGCAGGCTAGCGCTGACGAAGCCGGCAATGCGCGTAATCATGCGCTCGGAGAGCCCGCCCCGATTAACAAGCGGTTCATGCATATCCTGGCGCGGTTCGGCGATATCGACGATTTTCGCCATGGCGGCGTCGCCGATCTCCGCAGATTTATTCTCCAACAGGGCGTTGATGGCCGGAACCTCGTCCGTATCAACGACGGCATCGGAGACCGTCGTATTAAGATTGCTGCGCCGGGCCAGCGCGACCAATGCGTCACCGGCCACGCCTTTATCGAGGATTTCCTTCAGGTCCGCATTCGTGAGAAGCGGTGAATAGCGCAGAATTGGCGCGGCGACGAGAGACTCGACATCTTCGGCCAGCATCTTGGCGATGCGGGGTGGCACATTGTCGAGCATCTTGATCTCTTCCGCGATTACCGCGCGAACTTTCGGAATTTGGTCCTTCGCCAGCGTTTCCAGGATTTGGAAAGCCATGTCCCGGGCTTTTTCGCCCTGCGCTTCGGACAGGTCCGGTAACAGTGCGCCGATTTTGTTCCCCAGCTCGACGCGGACATCATCGTCCTTATCCTCGGACAGGATGACATCAGCTTGTAGGGGTGTGCTGGGATTGGCGGCGACCGTGCGCCGGACCTCCGGCGCTTCATCCGTCGCGAAGTAATACAAGAATTCCGGCTGCAGATCCTCGTGGGCGGCCAAGTTGCGGCGCGCTCTGGCGCTGCCTTTCGCGCTGATCTCCTTCGAGCGCTCGTAGTCCGGCGCCGGCCCCTTCTTTGTCTTGCGCTTGCCGCCGATTACCCCCTGCAGGACGGTTTGCTTCTCCTTTCTCCGCAGCCGCGTTCGGT
>JAPPPC010000627.1 GCA_028817685.1 Rhodospirillaceae bacterium | reverse complement strand
AGGAGCGGCTGACCCGCATGCTGGAAGGGCTGACACCGGGCGCCCTTGTCGTCGGTGAAGAAGCCGCGCATTCCAAGCCTCATCTGCTGGACAGATTGAATGAGGAGCGGGGGCCGCTCTGGATTATCGATCCGGTCGACGGGACCGCCAATTTCGCAGCAAGCCGGCCGGTTTTCGCCGTGATGATCGCCTATGTGGAATCCGGCGAAACACGTATGGGCTGGATCTACGATCCTGTCGAGGAAATCATGACGGAGGCCGAGTTGGGCGCGGGCGCGCAGCGCGACGGAAAGCCCCTTCGTATCAACGGCCAGCCATCTCGGCTGACTGGGCGGGTTAATTTCGGGCTGATCGAACGGGGAGACCGGCCTTCGGTGCGCCAACAGCTGGAAGAACGCTTCAACCTCGAAAAAAGCATGAGTTGCGCCGGGCAGGAATTCATTTCGATGGCGCGCGGGGAGTCGCAATTCCGGCTCTACAACCGGCTTTGGGCCTGGGATCATGCGCCTGGTGTACTTATCGTGCGCGAAGCCGGGTGTCACGCTGACCGTCAGGATGGCGACCCCTACCGGCCCACCGAGCGCACCCGTGGCCTGTTGTGCGCACCGGATGTCGACAGCTGGCATCGGATCAACGAAATCGTCCGGCCCGATTGAAGCAGGGCAGGGCATTATGTCAATGACCTTTGGTTTTCAATACGATACGCCTTAATCAAAACAGGGAGTGCGTAACATGGCGAAAGTAGCGTGGATCGGCCTCGGCGTGATGGGCTATCCGATGGCGGGACATCTGAAAGCGGGCGGACATGAGGTGACCGTCTATAACCGCACCGCGGCCCGCGCCGCCAAGTGGAAAAAGCAGCATGGCGGCAAGGTCGCCAAGACGCCCCGCGAAGCAGCGAAGGGCGCCGAGATGGTCTTCTGCTGCGTTGGCAATGACGACGATCTGCGCAGCGTCGTGCTGGGCAAGGACGGCGCCTTTGCCGGCATGTCGAAAGGTACCGTGTTCATCGACAACACCACCGCTTCCGCCGATGTCGCCCGCGAGCTATACGCGACCGCGAAGGCGAAAGGGATCGGCTTCATCGACGCCCCCGTTTCGGGCGGCCAGGCCGGTGCGGAAAACGGCGTGCTGACCGTGATGTGCGGCGGCATCCAGAAGGATTTCAAGCGGGCCAAGCCGGTCATCGACTGCTACGCGCAGTCCTGCGTGCTGCTTGGGAAAGCGGGCAGTGGGCAGCTCACGAAGATGGTGAATCAGTTGTGCATCGCCGGTGTCGTGCAAGGGCTCGCCGAGGGATTGAATTTCGGCATGCGCGCGGGTCTCGACATGGAGAAGGTCCTGTCCGTGATTTCAAAAGGTGCCGCGCAGTCCTGGCAGATGGAGAACCGCGGGTCGACGATGGTGAAGGGCGAGTTCGACTTCGGCTTTGCGGTCGATTGGATGCGCAAGGATTTAGGTATCTGTTTCGACGAAGCGAACCGCAACGGCGCCCGACTGCCGATTGCCGCCGTCGTCGATCAGTTCTACGCCCACGTTCAGCGACGCGGTGGCAAACGCTGGGATACGTCCAGCTTGATCGAACCGCTGATGCAGGACTGACGTCCCGGCCGGCCGTTTCCTAGAACGGCCGGTCGCCTTGAACCGTGACCCGGTAGCCATGCCGGACCTGGGGATAGTAGTCCCAGACCGCGTGGTGCTGGACGCAGCGATTGTCCCAGAACGCGACGGAATTTTTGCGCCATTGGAAATGGCAGCGGAATTCCGGCGTGTTGATGTGTTCGCAGAGAAAATCGAGCAAGGCACGGCTTTCCGTATCCGACAGGCCTTCGATCCGAGTCGTGAAGACGGAGTTCACGAACAGTGCCTTGCGGCCGGTCACCGGATGGGTGCGGATGACCGGGTGCACGGCCTCCGGATAGACGTCTTCGCCGTCGCGCATCTTGCCGGTTCGCTTGTTGCGCCCGAGATAGCGGTGTCTGCCCTCATGCTTTGCCTTGAGTGTGCCGAGGAACGCCTTCATCGGCTCCGAAAGCGCGTCATAGGCAGCGTAGGCGCTCGCGAACATGGTGTCGCCGCCAACATCCGGCGCCTGCTGGATATGCAGAATGCTACCGAGCGGCGGTTCGGCATCGCAGCTTACATCGCTGTGCCAACCCTGACCTGCCACGCGCTCTGACGTTTCGTCCGCATGCACGGTCAAAATTTCAGGATGGCCGTCGGGAGCAGGCGCCGTTGGATGGATGTGCAACTCGCCAAACAGCCGTCCGAACGCCTTGTGCTGATCCCAATCCATTTCCTGGTCGCGGAAGAAGATTACCTGATGCTGCATCAGCGCATCGTGTATCTCCGCGAACATCTGATTGCGGAGCGGTTGCGACAGGTCGACACCGGAGATTTCCGCACCGATGACGGGACTCAGCGGTTCAACGGAAATGGTTTCATAGGACATAGCTCGTTTCCTCCAATCGCTCGGTTGGAGCAGAAACGCTAGCAGCCCGTGACGCCGGTCGCAATGCGCCGGCGGCTAGCGCTCCTGACGGTAACGTTTGCCGCCACTCTGCTCCGCCCCCTCGTAAAGCACGCGGCTTTTGATCGCGACATCGGCCCGGCAGAGCTCGAAATCCTCTTCCTGAAGGCGGTCCTTCGGAGCAGCGCCCACGGTGAAGTGGCCGAAACGATCCTCGCCGGCGACGTGCGCGACCAGCGATTTGTCGCCGGAACGCTGTTTCATGGAAGGCTTGATGTAGCGAATAGCCGCGCCCATGCGCCTGTCACCTGTCGTGTTCGGGCCTGACGCGTGGAACAGGTGGCCGTGGTGCAGCGACACCTGACCGGGCTTGAGGATGACATCGACGGCTTCGGAGTCGTCTACCTGGACGGCGATTTCCTGGCCGCGGGACAGTAGGTTGCCTTCAGCGAAGGAGTCCTGATGCGGGACAAGCTGCTTCTTCTGACTGCCCGGCACGAAGCGCATGCAGCCGCTTGCCACATTCGAGGGCGACAGAGCAAACCATGCGGTCACTTCCTCGGCATCGTCGAGACCCCAATAGGTCAAGTCCTGATGCCATGTGACGTAGCTCTCCGTATTCGCCTCTTTGATGAACAAGCCGCTGCTCCAGACCATCAGGTCCGGACCGAGGATCTGCGAAACCGCTTCGACCAGTTTCGGGTTGCGGATCAATTTGGCGAACGACGGCAGAAGCT
>JAPPPC010000809.1 GCA_028817685.1 Rhodospirillaceae bacterium | reverse complement strand
ACTACAAGATTTCAGATAGCGGTGAAATCACCGATGTCGACGTCATTTTCGAAAACGCATCCAAGGTAGGCTCCGGCGGCAACCTGATCCCGGGTGTCAGCGCCGTCGATCTGGACGTTCAGGCCGGAGACAAGATCGCCTTCTTCATCGTCGCGAACGGGTTCCGCCGCAACGATTTCAATGATTTTGTCGACGGCAGCTATGTTTTCCGCGACGGTCAGGACACGGACACCACCGACAGCGTGAGCCCCGATCTGTTCTTCGTGCATGAGAATGGCGAAGAGACCAAACTCAAGGGCCACATCTATCATACGACCGAACATGAAGGCGCAATCCAGCTGAACGCGGACGGGCTGTCGCACACGATCAGCAGCCAGGATGCGGAGACAGGCGGTTTGACGATCGGTTTCGAGGACCTCTTCAACCTCGGCGATCAGGATTTCGACGATCTGTCGATCCGCGCAGATTTCGGCCCCGCAGTCACCGAGACGGTCGCCTCCGTGAGCATCGCTCCGGAAATCGCGCTCGACGATGACAGCGATATCCTGTCAGGTGCCGAAATCACCATCGCGGATGGCTTCATCTCCGGCGACACGCTTCAGACCGGCAACCTCGAAGGCACCGGGATCGCGATCGCCGAACAGGGTATCGATGAAGCCACGGGCCTTTATAAGCTGATCCTGGAAGGAGACGCGTCGGTCGAGGCCTACGAAGCCGCGCTCGGTTCAGTGCAACTGATCAACGACAATGGCGAGATCAATGCCGGCACACGTGAAATTTCCATCACCGTAACGGATGTCGCAGGCCTTGAAAGCGACAGCGCGATGACAAGCGCCACGATCCTGCCGACCAACATCGTCACGGGTAGCGCGGCTGCCGACCAAATCACCGGGACGAGCGGCAATGACATTATCGATGGTGGCGGCGACAACGACGTCATCGACGGTGCCGGCGGCAGCGACGTGTTGCGCGGGGAAGCCGGAGACGACCGCATCGTCCTGGGCGACGACAGCTTCGTCCTGGCCGACGGCGGCGACGGCACCGATACGGTCGCGGTCGATTTCGCCCTCGATCTGACCAACGTTTCCGACGATGCGCTGAGCGGCATCGAGAGCTTCGACCTCGGCGGCAGCAGCGCGGCGGCCATGACGCTCGGCGTCGACGATGTGCTCGCCGCCACCAGCGGTACAAACGCGCTGACGGAGACCGAGAACACTCTGGTCATCCGCGGTGGCACGGAAGGTGCCGTCACGGTCGTCGGCGAAGAATGGGAGATCTCCTCCGACCAGATCGACACCGATGGCGACCAGATCGAAGAGAGCTACACGGTCTACAGCGACGCCACATCCGGCGCGACGGTCTTCGTCGAGAGCCTCGCCGTTGCCGCGTAGGTCTCGACCGAATTCAGGCTAGGCGGAATCCTTCATAGCCCTTTGTGACGACGTCCTTGCACTTGTTCGTGTATGCCTCGACACCGCCGACATAGGGCATAAAGATACGCGGTTTACCGGGGATATTCGCGCCCATGTACCAGGAATTCGCCAGCGGATAGAGCGTACTATCCGCTACCTGATTGTTGTGTTCGACCCAACCGGATTCGGCGTCCTCTTTCGCGTCGATATGTGACAACCCGTTGTCCCGCATGTGGGCGATGGCATCAGCGATGAAGTCTACATGCCACTCGCAAGACAGGATCATCTGGCTTTTCACACCCGGGCTCTGTGGACCCGTCACCATGAACATGTTCGGGAATCCGGCGACCATAATGCCGAGATAGGTGCGCGGCCCATCTTCCCATTTGGCGCGAATATCGGCGCCCTTGTCGGTGCGGATATCGATCTCACGCATCGCGCAGGTCATCGCGTCGAAGCCGGTGGCAAAAGAGATCGCGTCCAAATCGTAGCGGCTGCCGTCGGTAAGTTGCAGACCATCGGCCGTGAAAGTCTCGATCGGGTTCGACCGGATCCCGACGAGAGTCACATTGTCCCGGTTATACGTCTCGAAATAGTCCGTATCGAGGATCAGCCGCTTGGTACCGATCGGATGATCGTTCGGACATAACAGTTCGGCCGTGGCTGGGTCCTTGACGGTTTCCCGAATGCGGTCGCGGACGAAATCGGACGCCGTATCATTGGCCTCCTTGTCGAGCAGGAGATCCTTGTAGGCGAACAGGAAGGATATGCTGCCGCCTTCCGCCCATTTCGCCTTGTAGGATTCCTCACGTTCCGACGGCGTTGCCTCCGCGGCGCATTTGTCCGGCGGCGGATAACCGGCGATTCCGAAAGGCGTACTGTAGGCCGCTTTGCGCCGTTCGACGTATTCTTCCTTGTGCTTGCGCTCTTTTTCCGGATCGAGCGGCGCATTGCGGGCCGGCAGGGAAAAATTCGCCGTCCTTTGGAAGACGTACAAATGCTTCGCCTGTTTCGCGATGATCGGAATGCTCTGGACGCCGGACGATCCGGTGCCAATCACGCCAACCACCTTGCCGGTGAAATCAACCCCCTCCTTCGGCCACAGACCAGTGTGATATTTCTCACCAGCAAAATCGTCGATTCCGGCGATCCGCGGGAAACGTGGCGTCGACAGATTACCGGTCGCCATGATGCAGAACGGTGCGGATATCGTCTCGCCCTGTTCCGTGGTAACCGTCCAGAGATTGCTGCCGCTGTCGAACGTTGCCGTCTTGATGCGGGTCTCCAGCTGGACATCACGCATCAGATCAAAACGTTCGGCAACATGATTGAGATATCTCAGAATTTCGGGTTGCGTCCCGTAACGCTCGGGCCACTGCCATTCCTGTTGCAGATCGTCGTCGAAAGAGTAGGAGTACTCCATGCTCTCCACGTCGCAGCGGCAACCGGGATAACGGTTCCAGAACCAGGTACCACCGATCCCATCACCTGCTTCGTAAGCTCGAACTTTCAGCCCCTGCTTACGCAACCGGTAAATCGCATAGAGGCCAGCGACGCCGGCGCCGATGATGATGACGTCGAGATCAGCTTTTCCGTTAGATGCCATTGTGTCTCCGTATTCTTCGATATACGCGCGCCTGGAAAACGCGCCCTCAATTCATCCACGACCCACCATTCACGTTGAAGGCCTGTCCCGTGACGTGACTGGTCTCGTCGGTCGCGAACCAGACGATTGCTTTGGCAACGTCTTCAGCAGTGGTCAGCCGGCCGAGCGGGATCATATCGCCAAGCTTGGCC
>JAPPPC010000344.1 GCA_028817685.1 Rhodospirillaceae bacterium | reverse complement strand
ACGTCTGTCGCCTCGTCCACCCAGTGCGCGCGACCTTAAGCGGCGTATTTATGAACGTCAACCAAGGCCTTGCAATCCCGCCTATTACTTGGAATTCGCGTGGCCATGAACATAACATCGTGGGAACGGCTCGAATCGGCAAAACACCGTTGACGCGTTGGATGTCGCTGGGCATGTTGCCGACGGTTCGCGATTCCATCGCGCCGCCGTTCTTTTCCCAATGTCAAGGCCTCCACGATGACGCGCGCCGACACGACGAAAGTAGCCGTCAGTCACGACGACCTAGCCAATGCGATTCGCGCCCTGTCGATGGACGCGGTTCAAGCGGCCAATAGCGGCCATCCCGGTATGCCCATGGGAATGGCGGATATTGCCGTCGTGCTTTTCCGGGATTTCCTTAAGTTCGATCCGCAGGATGCCGCGTGGCCGGACCGGGACCGTTTCGTCCTGTCGAACGGTCATGGTTCGATGCTGCTCTACGCCCTGCTGCATCTGACCGGCTATCCGGACATGGATATCGGACAGATCAAAAACTTCCGGCAACTCGGCAGCCGCACGGCCGGTCATCCGGAATATGGCCATGCGCAGGGCATTGAGACGACCACGGGGCCGCTTGGCCAGGGCATCGCGACGGCTGTCGGTATGGCCCTCGCCGAACGGATGCTCGCAGCGCGCCATGGTCCCGAAGTTGTCGATCACTATACCTATGTATTCGCCGGCGACGGTTGCCTGATGGAAGGTATCAGCCACGAAGCGGTCTCGCTCGCCGGCCATCTGGGGCTCGGCAAGTTGATCGTCCTGTTCGACGACAATGAGATTTCGATCGACGGCCCGACGGATTTGTCGGTTCGTGACGATCAGATCGCCCGCTTCGAAGCGTGCGGCTGGGAGGCCAGCCGCGTGGACGGACACGACCCAAAAGCGATCGCACAGGCCATCGAGGCCGCCCGGAAAAGCGGGAAGCCGTCGCTGATCGCATGCCGCACCGTGATTGGCTACGGTTCGCCGAACAAGCAAGGCACGGCGAGCACCCATGGCGCGCCGTTGGGCGATGAGGAAATCGCGGCGACCCGGGAAAAACTCGGTTGGCCGCACGATCCCTTCGTGATTCCAAACGACATCACCGACGCCTGGCGCCAGATCGGCGAGCGCGGCGCAAACGCACGACGCGCCTGGCATTCACGGATCGATGCGCTGCCCGCTTCGGAAAAAGCGGCATTCGAGAACGCGACAAGCGGAAACCTACCCGACGGATGGGAAGACGCGTTTCAAACCTATATCGATGCTGTCATCGCCGAGCAGCCAAAGATTGCCACGCGTCAGGCGTCACAGAAGGCGCTGGATGCCTTGGCAGGAATTATCCCCAACCTGGCTGGCGGTTCCGCTGACTTGACCGGATCTAACCTGACGCAAGCCAAAGGCATGGAGCCCGTAACCGCGGAAAACTTCGCCGGCGAATATATCTATTACGGCGTTCGGGAACATGGGATGGCCGCGGCGATGAATGGAATCGCCTTGCATGGTGGCCTAATTCCCTATGGCGGCACCTTCCTTATCTTCACCGACTATGCGCGCCCCTCGATCAGGTTGGCGGCGCTTATGGGGCAGCGCGTCATCTACGTGATGACGCACGATTCCATCGGGTTGGGCGAAGACGGACCGACGCACCAACCTGTCGAACAGATCGCAAGCCTCAGGGCCATGCCGAATTTGAACGTGTTTCGGCCGGCAGACGCCGTCGAAACCGCCGAATGCTGGGCATTGGCACTACAAGCGGAGTCGACGCCGTCGGTTCTGGCGCTCACGCGACAGGGTGTGCCGACGCTCAGAGCGCAAGGTTCAAACAGGAACCCCTCCGCACGGGGCGCCTATGTTCTTGCGGAAGCCGACGGCGAGCGGCAAGTGACACTGCTGGCCACCGGGTCGGAGGTCAGCCTTGCATGCGACGCACGCGAATTACTGCAAAAAGACGGTATCGGCACGGCTGTCGTTTCGATGCCGTGTCAAGAACTGTTCGAGGCCCAAGACGCTGCATACCGCAAAAGCGTATTGGGCACGAATGGTGTGAGAGTTGCGGTGGAAGCGGCGGTCGCGCAAGGATGGGAGCGCTATATCGGTTGTGACGGCGCATTTGTCGGCATGTCGAGTTTCGGGGCGTCCGCGCCAGGCGGAGCGCTGTACGAACATTTTGGTATAACGGCGCAGGCCGTGGCGGATGCCGCGCGGCAACGCCTTTAGACGATTATTGGATTAGGAGAGAGATCAATGGCAGTACGGGTGGCAATCAACGGTTTTGGGCGTATCGGGCGGCTTGTCTTGCGCGCGGCGATGGAATCCGGCCGCGATGACATTGAGTTCGTTGGCGTGAATGATCTTGGCCCCGTCGACACAAACGCACACCTCGTCAAATACGATTCGGTCCATGGCGTATTTCCCGGCGATGTTTCGACCGGCGAGGATTGGATGGATCTGGGGCGCGGCAAGATCAAGGTGACGGCCGAACGCGACCCGACGAAACTGCCCTGGGGCGAACTTGGCGTCGATATCGCCATGGAATGCACCGGCATCTTCACCAGCCGCGACCAGGCCGCGATGCATATTGAGGCAGGTGCGAAACGGGTTCTCGTGTCAGCGCCGGCCAGCGGGGCGGATCTCACCGTCGTCTACGGCGTCAATCATGAAGAGCTTTCGGCCGACCACACGGTTGTATCGAATGCGTCTTGCACGACCAATTGCCTGGCACCGGTCGCGCATGTCCTGCATCAGGCGGTTGGGATCGATCGCGGCTTCATGACCACGGTTCACGCCTTTACCGGCGATCAGGCCACGGTCGACACGTTGCATTCGGATCTCCGGCGTGCCCGTTCCGCGTCCCAATCGCTGATCCCGACATCGACCGTCGCTGCAAAGGCGGTTGGTCTTGTACTGCCGGAACTGGCGGGCAAGCTGGACGGTACCGCGATCCGGGTGCCGACACCGAACGTTTCCCTGGTCGACCTGAAATTCGACGCCTCGCGCGAAACCGACGCGGCCGAAATCAATGGCGCCATTCAGCAGGCCGCGGGCGGTGCGCTCAAAGGTGTCCTGGAAACCAGCGATGCACCGCTGGTATCCGTCGACTTCAACCACAACCAGGCCAGCTCGACCTTCGACCTGACCCAGACACAGGTTATCGACGGCCGCCTGGTCCGTGTTCTGTCCTGGTACGAC
>JAPPPC010000197.1 GCA_028817685.1 Rhodospirillaceae bacterium | reverse complement strand
GGTCGGTACTGACGCCGAACACCGGGGCCAGCTCGTTCATGAAGCGCACCACGCCCTGGCCGCCCGCGTTGAGGACAAATCCGCCGTCAAGGTATTCGCCGATCGCGGCCCTCGGCTCCATCGGCACACCGGTCACCCGGTTGTTGAAGGTTTCGAAACGGACGGTATGCGCCGCGCGCGCGAAAGCGGCGTCTACCGCGGCCGCATCGCCTTTCACATCGTCGACAACGATGTTGTTGGGGACCTCATCCCAAATTGCCGGCGCGTCCGGCGCCGTCGCGGAAGCGATATGCGGCAGGGGTGCGAGCGGCTCGATCGCCACGTCGATCAGCTCAGCGGCATCTTTCGCCTGGTCCAGGCGTTCGGCAACCACCAGCGCAATCCCTTCACCGACGCGCCGAACTTTCTGGTACGCCAACGGATAAAGCGGCATTTGAAAAATCGGAGCGCCGTCCCGGTTCTTCAGTTCGACATCCTTGGGGTTGCCGTACTGAACGATCGGCTCCAGCCCGTCCGCCAGATAATCGTCGGCGGTCAGCACCGCCAGGACACCGGGGGCCTCCAAGGCAGCCGCGATACCGATCGAACGGATGCGGCCATGCGCCTCCTGCGCGCGCAATACGTAGAGGTAGGCCTGGTTTGGCCGGTTCAGATCGTCGCTGAACTCTCCGGCGCCGGTCAGTAATCGATGATCTTCGACCCGAACCCGATGTTCCCCGACATAGCTCATTTCGGTCGGGTCGCGACCGTCGCGAGCGTATAACCGGCCAGGTCCGACATGGTGCCGGGATCGAGCTGCGGCCCGGTGGCGAGAAAGCGCTTAATGGTCCGAATCGCCGCGACATCGTAGCTGGCAAGCCTGCCAAGCAAGCTGTCGAGCGTTTCGTTCAAGCCATCCGCATCGACAACCTGACTGACCAGACCGACGGCCAAGGCGGTCGGCGCGTCGATTTCTTCCATCGAATAGACCATGTTGGCGACAGCCTTGGGCGCAACCTTCGCCAGGGCCGACATCGCCAAGGTCGGTGCAATACCGTGCCCCATCTCTGGCAGTGCGAACCGCGCCCCGTCGGACGCGATCGCGATGTCCGAACCGCCGACAAGCGCGCAACCGAAGCCAAGAGCCTTACCCTGCACCACGGTCACGATGGGCGCCGGGCAGTCACGGAACGCCTTGTAGACATCAAGGATCTTGCTGAACACCTTGCCATGCAGATCGAACGCGTTGTCTGGCGGCGGGCCGCCCGGCCCCTTCGGATCACGGCCGTGACAGAAATCCTTCCCGTTGCCGCGCAGGATGATCGCCCGCAACTTCGGATCCGCCGCAATCTCGTCCACATGCGCGGCCAACTGCTGCATCATCGTATGGGTGAAAACATTACCGCGCCGCGGCCGGTTAAACGTGATGGTGGCGAACGGCCCCTTCCGTTCGACGATGATCGGTTTCGCCATCGACATGTCCTCCCGTTTCATTGTTTCACCCAGCTTACGAATTGACGCCGGTGGAGCAAACGGCCGCAAACGAAAAGGGCCGCCACAAGGGCGGCCCCAAATCCGAGCAATACCTTATGTTGTTATTCGGCCGCCGCCGCGGGGTCCGCGAACAGCGTTCCGACGTAAAAGCCCCGCCGCTTCAAGCTCTTCACGAACTCGTCGTTGAAGTGACTTACGACGGATCCCGTTATCGTATCGCTGGCCAACAACGCGTCGGACCAGGCCTGAACTCTTGGGAAATCATTCAGGACACCGGTCTTCAGTTTGGCTTCGACGAAGGCAAAACGCTGCAAGAACGGCGCATATGCCGCATCGACGAGGCAGAGCGTGTCCCCGTTGAAATAGGGCCCGTCATTGTCGCGCTCCTTGCCGAGAGCCTCTTCGAGCTTGGCGATGCGCTTCGGTGCTTCCGCCAAACCCGCCTGCATCTCCTCTTCCGACTTGGTGTAGTAGATACCGCTGAGCCCCTTGGCGAAGTCCGGCACGAAATCAGTCCAGGCGCGATTGCGGGCGCGCTTGATGGGATCGGCCGGGTGCAGATGCGGTTCGACCATCTCGTCAAGATATTCCGCGATCGCGTTCGACTCGAACAACGGCACGCCGTCGACGGACAACACCGGCACTTTGCCGTGCGGCGAAATCTCCAGGAACCAGTCGGGCTTGTCTTGCAGGTTGATATATGTGACTTCGAAATCGATATCCTTGGCACGCAAAAGAATCACGGCGCGCTGGACCCAGGGTCACGTGTACGAGCTGATCAGGTGGTATTTCACCGCCATACCGCTGCCTCCTAACAATTGGTGTGTCGCGTTTTTCAACTAAAGCGACAATAAGACCGGCGTCGCGCCCGAGTCAAAACAGACCGTTGCCTCGAGCCGATAATTTGAAGTTCGCGTGTCATCACGCTGTCGGCGCCCAGCCATAAGCTTTTGCGCAGGCACCGCCCATTAGTGTCGCGCGCTCGCTGTCGCTCAAACGGTCGGTAAGCCGGAATGGTTCAACCGCCTGCTCATAATTCACGACGGCGAAAGCGCGGGTCCAGTCGGTGCCCCACAAGCAGCGGTCAAGTCCCCAGGCGTCGAATACGCGCGCCAACGGGTCCCAGATATCCGGGAACGGGTAGGGTTCCTTGGACAAGGTGCAAGCGCCGCTCACCTTGATGACCGCATTCGGGCGCTTGGCAAGGTCGAGCACCTTTGGCAGTTCGGCCCAAGGTTCTTCGGGGGCCGGCGGCGTGCGCGGCTGCACCAAGGCGAGATGGTCGATGATGAACCTTGTGTCGGGGAAACGGTCCACCAAGGATATACCCGCATCGATATTGCCCCAGCACAGCATGTTCACCGGAAAGTCATGCCGGACCGCTTCGCGCAGGATGACGCCGAGACCCGGATGGTTGGGATCGCGCCCCACCTCTGGCGCCATCATGATGCGGATACCGACGGTGCCCGGCGTCCGCTTCCATTCGGCGATAACATCCGCGACGGCCGGATCATCCGGATCGACCGGTTTGACGAGGGCAAAGCGGCCCGGATGCGCCTGTTGCACCTCCACGGCATAGCTGGCGTCGTACTGATACATGGAAAACGCGGAGATGAAGATGGCGCCGTCGACACCGACCGCATCCATGGCCGCCACCATCTCATCGCCATTGACCTGATCGGGCCAGTTGGGCACCGAGTGCCAGGGGCGTGCCGGCGTGTTGGCTTCATAAACATGA
>JAPPPC010000507.1:1212-3213 GCA_028817685.1 Rhodospirillaceae bacterium | reverse complement strand
CAAATCCTCCGTTAACGAATAGGCTCAGATGTCCCAAATGTTTTGATGACGGACAGACGACGGCGCTTTCATATTGTGCTTCATCGATATTCATGGAGGCCCATTTTCTTGGCAAGCTAGACCACGGTCGAACGGCTGCTATTTTCGCCAATGATGCCTTTGCACGCAAGCGGGACCCCGGGGTTTGAGGCGGAAATTCATGTCGAAACTGAGGTTTGTGCGAACCTTTTCCGACGATTTCGTTGCATGGTTGAGGAACGGTTGAATTTAGTTAGGGGGAGGGCGGTATGAAAATCGTCGATGCGCATCATCACTTCTGGAATCTCGAGCGGAATCCTCACCCTTGGCTGACCGAGGACGGCAAGATTCCCTTTCGCTATGGCGATTACGCATCGATACGCCGGAACTACTTGCCGGACGATTTTCGCGCGGACGGTGCAGCGTTCGATATCGTCGGCTCGGTCCATGTCGAGGCGGAGTGGGATCCCAGCGATCCGGTTGGCGAAACGCGCTGGCTGCAGTCCGTGCGCGAGGATTGCGGGCTTCCGTCGGTCTGCGTCGCCCAGGCCTGGCTCCATCATGAGGACGCTGCAGCGATTTTGGAGGCGCAAGCCAGCTATCCCTTCGTTCGGAGCGTGCGCCATAAGCCGCCTGAGCCTGCCGGTTTCATGGATAGTACGGCGTGGCGACATGGCTATGCGCAGCTCGCCAGGCATGGTCTCTCATTCGATCTGCAAACCCCGTGGAATCGGCTGGCGGAGGCCTATCGGCTAGCGTGCGATTTTCCGGATACGCGAATCATTTTGAATCATGCCGGCCTCCCTGCGGACCGGAGCGCCGCGGGACTTGCTGGCTGGCGGGATGCCATGCGCCGATTCGCTGAAGCGCCCAACACTGTCGTGAAAATCTCGGGGATCGGTGTTCCGGGAGCGGGCTGGTCTGTCGAAACCAACCGCACGGTTGTGCTCGATGCGATCGAAATCTTCGGCGTCGACCGTTGCATGTTCGCGAGTAACTTTCCGGTTGATAGCTTGGTCGCCGGTTATGAACAAATCTTCAGCGGATTTTTGACGATCACCGAGGGTTTTTCCGAAACGGAACGCGCGATGCTGTTTCACGATAACGCGGTCCGGTACTATCGCATCCGCGAATGATCAACGGAGGCCTCCCATGACGGGTGAGAAGATCGGATTTATCGGGCTTGGCGCGATGGGCGTCGGCATGTCGAAGAACCTGCTCGATGCGGGGTATGCGGTTTGCGGTTACGACGTCAACGCGGAGTCCATGGCCGCGCTGGTCGATGCGGGCGGGACCGCCGCGACGAATCCGGCGCTGTTGGCGGCTGACATATCGCTGTTGATCGTTTGCGTCTTCTCCGCGGATCAGGCGGAAGAGGTGCTGTACGGCGAAGACGGCGCGGCAGAGACGTTACCCAAAGGCAGCACCGTCGTGATGTGTACCACGATGGCACCTGAGCATTGCCGTGATATGGCGGCGCGCCTGGAGGCGTCCGGTCACCTGTTTGTCGACGCACCGGTCACGGGCGGCAAGCGCGGTGCCGACCAGGGTACGCTGACCGTGATCGCTTCCGGTTCGGACGAAGCAATGGCCGCCGCCGATGGCGCCTTCAAGGCGATGGGCGGTCGGGTGTATCGGGTCGGAAATGCGCCGGGCGCAGGTTCGTCGGTCAAGATGATCAATCAGCTTCTTGTCGGTGTGCATGTGGTGGCGGCGGCGGAAGCGATGGCTCTGGCGACCAAGGCCGGAGCGGACCCGCAAACAGTCTACGATGTGATCACCCATGGGGGCGGCAATTCCGTGGTTTTCGAGTCCAGGGTGCCCTATATGCTGAAAGAGGACTACGCGCCGCGGGGCGTCGTGGATATCTTCATCAAGGATCTTGGGATCGTGACCGATGCGGCCCGGTCACTGCAGTTTCCGCTGCCATTGGCGACCAACGCGCTGCGGCAATTTCTCGCGGCCTCCGCGGCAGGTTTTGGG
>JAPPPC010000507.1:0-1202 GCA_028817685.1 Rhodospirillaceae bacterium | reverse complement strand
CCGCCGCAACTTCTCGCGGCCTCCCCGGCCGGTTCGGGGCGAGCCGACGATGCGTCCGGCGTACAGCGCTACGAAAAACTGGCCGGGATCGATGTCGCGAAGACAGCTTCGGGGGAAGGCGACTGACGCCGCTACCGCGCATGGCGGAACATCCTTTTTCTTTTGCCGAACTGTTCGATGCGCCGTTGCCACGGCTCAAAGTTGTCGATGTCGGCGCATTGCCGGTCGAAGGCCATGAGGAGATCTATCAGGGATTATTCGATCGCGATTTGTGCGATGTGATCGCGTTCGAGCCCGATGCCCAGCTATGCGCCAAGTTGAATGCCGAAAGCGACGGCCGTCGCATTTTTCTGCCGGAGTTCGTTGGCGACGGGGAGGCCGGCACCTTCAGGGTCTGTAAGGCCCCGATGACTTCGTCCTTGTACGAACCGAATTCGGCGCTTCTAGACCTGTTTCAAAACATGTCGGCGCTACTCGAAGTCGTTTCCCGCGAAACGGTACAGACCGTCCGGCTCGATTCGCTGGCCAACGTATCTGGCACCGATTTTCTGAAACTCGATGTGCAAGGAGCGGAACGCGCCGTGATCGAAGGGGCTACCGATACGCTGAAAGGCGTGTCGGTCGTTCATACCGAAGTCGAGTTCGTGCCGCTGTACGAGGGGCAGCCTCTGTTCGCTGAAGTCGACCAGGCGCTGAGGCGCAACGGATTCCTGTTCCACAAATTTCTTGGTTTCGCTGGCCGAGCGTTCAAGCCCGCGATGGTTCCGGGAAAGCCCAGCGCCATGCTCAGCCAGATGCTTTGGAGTGAAGCCGTCTACGTCAAGGATTTCACGCTGTTGAGCCGTTTGCCGTCGGATCAGTTGCTGAAGATGGCGACGATCCTGCACGAGGTATACGGTTCCTTCGATCTGTCGCTACTGTGTTTGCGCGAATGGGATCAAAAAACCGGCGCCAAGACTGCCGCCGAGTATCAGGCACGGCTCGCCGCAGGCTAGCAGTCTGCCCGTTCGAGCACTTTCAGTAGGGTGTTCTCCAGGCGGTGGCAAAAATCACGGCCATCGCAGAGGGGGCTGCTCGCCATTCGGTCACGCAAGGATTGCCTGATACGGGCAAGATTTTGCCAATCGGAGGCCAGCGTTTTTGCCGTGCCGATATACGCAGCAAGGGTATCGCAAATCCAATCCTCGTGACCGATCTGTGTC
>JAPPPC010000776.1 GCA_028817685.1 Rhodospirillaceae bacterium | reverse complement strand
CATCCACCAAGATCATGAATACCGGATCGGCCGGTTCCGCCCCTTCAGCGAGAAGGCTGGCGCCGAGGGACGCCTCGGCGAGATTGTTCTCGGCGACATGACAGAAAATCAACAATTGCTGCCAATAACGCGCTGCCAGGTTGGTTCCAGGACGTTTCGTTTCCGCACAGGCACCAGCGATATCGTGCCGCATGAGCGAATTCTCGGCGTGCAGACGTTGCAGCGCGGGATCGGTGTTTCGTTTTGGCGCGGCGTCCAGCAACGCCTTTGCTGCCCCCAGCAGCCCCATCGCCTGTAACTGCGAAACCCGCAGCGCCGCCAAATTTATCGCTTGTTCCCCCGGCCCCGCCGCCGGCGGCGTTCCCGCGGTCAGCAGCATCCGGCGCAGCATCTCACGCAGTGCCCGAGACTCGATCGCCGCCGGTATTTGGCCCAACAGATGCCCGGCCAGCGCGGCGGAGGTCCCGTCCCACATGTTTCGCGCGAGCCCACCCGTCAGCGCATTGATCGTCCCGAAATCCTGCGGGTCCGGTCCTTGCAGTTGGTTGACCTCGATACCGGATCGAATTTCATGGGCCGGTGTCACGGGTGCCGGATCCGCTTTTTCCGGAAGGCGTTCGGGCACGATGGGGATACGCGGCAGCAGACGCCGCGGTGCCGGCGCTTCGCTCTGCGCACGCGAAACATTCAACTGACCATCGATGGCAACAACGCCCAGCGCAGTCAGCGACATCAGCGCCGCGCCCGATAGCGCAGCGGTGATCTGGCTAACGCGGGAATTTATCATTATTCAATACTTTTTCGACCTTCTGAGACGGTGCAGGAATTTCCCATGTCGCCAAGAAGGCCAACCCGCCCCCGATTGCAACGATGAGCAGGATTACCAAAAACAAGATGAATTTTTTCATATGCCTCTATTGCCGATCGCGCGCATATCGAAGAAATGTATCGCTTGACTATGTCGATTCTGCGGCAGTTTATAATTGCTTGAATGGCTGTTCAACGAAGGTGCCGGTCTCCCGGCCGGATAAATGACCGATATCAGGACACTGACACTGCCGAAAACGCTCGTCATGGTGGGCATGATGGGGGCCGGAAAAACGGCAATCGGTCGCCGGGTCGCAGCGCGCTTGGGTCTGCCTTTCATCGACGCAGACGACGAAATCGTCAAAGCTGCCGGCTGTTCGATCGAAGAGATCTTCCAGCGCCATGGCGAAACCGCCTTTCGTGACGGCGAGCGCCGGGTGATCGCCCGGCTGCTGACCGAACCCGTCCATGTTCTGGCCACCGGTGGCGGGGCTTACATAGATTCCGAAACGCGTGCCCGGGTTCGCGAGAGCTGTCTATCGGTATGGCTTAGGGTTGATAAGGAGGTGCTGTGGCGTCGGGTGAAACGACGGGACGACCGCCCCCTGTTGAAGACGGAGGCACCGTACGAGACACTCTCAAGGCTTGTCGATGAGCGATATCCGATTTATGCGGAAGCCGACATCATCGTCGATAGCGTGGACGGACCGGCCGAAGACACGGTCGATAGCGTCCTGTCCGCCGTAAACGCGTATCTGGAAGGGAAAGGAAATCCCGATTGAGCACCCATGAAACCGTCCGCGTCGATCTCGGGGAGCGCAGCTACGACGTTTTAGCCGGCGAGGGGCTGCTGGCGGAGGCGGGGACATATATTTCACCCGTGTTGAAACAAGATCGCGTTTTCGTCGTCACCGACGAACATGTCGCGCCTCTGCATCTGGAAATCCTCGAGCGCAGCCTCGATGATTCGGGAATCCGCTATGAGACAATGGTCCTGCCGGCCGGCGACCGGACCAAAGATTTCACCCATTTACAGAAGCTGATCGACGAGTTCCTCACGCGAAAGATCGAGCGATCCAGCACGATCATCGCGCTCGGCGGCGGTGTCATCGGCGATTTGGCGGGTTTTGCGGCATCGATCACCTTGCGCGGCATCGATTACATACAGATACCGACGACACTGTTGGCCCAGGTCGACAGCTCCGTCGGCGGCAAAACCGCAATTAACACCGCGCATGGCAAAAATCTGGTCGGGATGTTTCATCAACCCCGGCTGGTGCTCGCGGACATCACGACCCTGGATACCTTGCCGCAGCGGGAATTCCTCGCCGGCTATGCGGAAATCGTGAAATACGGTCTGATCAACGACCCGGAGTTTTTCGGCTGGCTGGAGGGCCATGGCGCCGCCATGCGCGACGGCAATCGTGCGGCCCGGGTGAAAGCGGTCGTAACCAGTTGCCAGGCAAAGGCGGATATCGTCGCCGCGGACGAACGCGAAGCCGGACAAAGAGCGCTGCTCAATCTGGGCCATACGTTCGGACATGCGTTGGAAGCGGAAACCGGTTACGGCGATATGCTGTTGCATGGCGAGGGGGTGGCCATCGGCATGATCATGGCGTTCGACCTGTCGGTCCGCATGGGGCTCTGCCCCGCCGAGGATGCGGCCCGCGTGCACCGCCATTTCGCCGCGATCGGATTGGACACCGGCCTCGACCACATTCAAGGCGTTTCCTGGCAGGCTGAGAGCCTGCTGGACCATATGGGTCGGGACAAGAAGGTCAAAGACGGGCGGTTGACGTTCATTCTCGTCGAAGGTATCGGCCGCGCCTTTCTCAACCGTGACGTAAAGTTGGAAGATTTGATGGCGACCTTGGAGGACTCGATCGGGTCATGACGGTCGAATTGTTAATCGCGATCGCGGCGATCGTTGTCTTACTGCTGATCTCCGCATTCTTTTCGGGATCGGAAACCGCGCTCACCGCGGCGTCGTTGCCCCGGCTGCACCAGCATGCCAAGCGCGGCAGCCGCCGCGCGAAGATCGTGCTCGAACTTTATGCACGCAAGGACCGGCTGATCGGCGCCATCCTGCTCGGGAACAATCTCGTCAACATCACCGCCTCGTCGCTGGCAACCTATGTGTTGCTGCTGCTGTTCGGCGATGCCGGGGTCGCCTACGCCACGATGGCGATGACCCTGCTTATCGTTATCTTCGCCGAGGTCCTGCCGAAAACCTATGCGATTGGCAAGGCCGACAAAGCCTCCTTGGTCGTGGCGCCGTTGATCCGGGTCGTCGTCGTCGTCTTGGCGCCGATCACGCTTGCGATTCAATGGATTGTTAGAACAACCGTAAAGCCGTGCGGGGTCCAGTTGGGCGAGGAGCTCGGGGTCGGACACCGCGAGGAAGAACTGCGCGGGGCGATCGATCT
>JAPPPC010000866.1 GCA_028817685.1 Rhodospirillaceae bacterium | reverse complement strand
CATCACAAAGGCCGGGTCGCTGCTCGGTTGGCAGCCATCGACATCGTTGGCGGACGGCTTGCGGCGGACGATCGCCTATTTCGAGACAGTGCTTTCGAACAAGGCACCCGTTTGACAGCACCGTGATACGTAAACCCGCTATTCTTGCGTTCGGCTGGAACCCGTGGTCCGACTATTGGATGCCGCGCCAGCAATATCTGTCGCGCTTCGGCGCGCGCGGCTGGCCGGTCGCCTATACCGCGGGAAGCCCATTCGCCTATGAACTGCGGCCGAAACGTCGCGATCCGCAGCACCGTCTTTTCGGCCAATTCGAAACAATGTCGAACGTCCATGTCTTCAGGCCGGGTCTCTTGCCGCCACGATGGCCGCGGTGGCCGGCGTATGACGGCATGGTATTGCGGCGGGAAGTGCGCCGGCTCAAATCGATCGGCAATGCCGCCGCGCTAGAGAAAATCGCGTTCATAACGCATCCGCGGTTCGCGGACTATCTCGACCATCTCGACAAGATGCGGGTCGTTTATTTTTCCGAAGATGCCTTCAGCCTGATGCCGGGCGCGACCGAGACGGAACGCCGGAAGGAGGCCAAACTGGTCGACAGGGCGGACCTCATCGTCACCTGCGCACAATCGATGGCGGATTGTTTGCCGGGCCATTGGCAGGATCGCACGAAAATTCTGCGGAACGGCGTGGATTTTTCAGCCTATGAGAACGGCAGGTCCGCGCCCTGCCCGGCCGATCTCGACGCGGTTCCGGAACCGCGTGTCGGCTATACGGGCAGCCTGAACCTGAAGGTCGACTTCCCTTTGATAGCGGCCATCTCCCGGGCCCGGCCGGAGGTGCACTGGGTTCTGATCGGTCCCGTAAATTTGCCGGAAACACCGAACACGGAAGATCAGGCGGCCATCCTCGCGGGATACCGGGAAACCTGCGCGCGACCAAACGTGCACTATTTGGGCAGCAAACCGTTCTACGAGCTGCCGCGTTACATGGCCAACATGACCGTGAACACCATGTGCTACCGGACCGACGGAGACGGCTGGTGGAAGGCGATCGACCCCCTAAAGACCAATGAATACATGGCCTCCGGCAAACCGATCATCAGCGCCGACTTGGTCAATGTACGGCCCTATGCGGATTGCCTGCAGATTACCCATTCCACCGACGGCTGGCTGGCCGCTCTAGACCACGCCCTGACGACCGACCCTTCGCAGGTGTCGGCTCGTGGAATCGAGCGCGCGCGGCAGAACGACTGGGAGATCATGACGGACAGTTTCGAGGAACTGCTGTTGGAATTGGCCGGCCGTTAGTGCCGAATACCGGTCGCTCATCGCTACTGTCGTGCATCGATAGATTTTCCTAGCTACGTTAAGACTCTGTCGCCGAACGGGCAAAAGGGAGCGAAGCATGGTTCAGATTTTCAATGATGTGCGGTACCTCTCGGCGGCGCAGCTCGACCAGCTTGATCTCACGATGGCGCAGATCATCGATATTCTCGAGGCCGCGTTCCGCGCCAAGGCGGCAGGCAAGGTCATGATGCCGCCGAAGATATTCTTCCATCGCAACGGCCCGCGCTTCTACAGCTCCATGGTGAGTGCCAGCCCGGCGCTGGGCTATGCGGGCTGCAAATGGCAGAGCGGCGATCCGGCAAATCCAGCCCACGGTCTGCCCTACATCCAGGGTCTGTATATCCTGACCGAAGATGCGAGCGGCCAGATGCGCGCGATCATGGATACGGAATGGATCACGGGACGGCGCACCGCCGCCGCGTCGGGACTGGTCGTGAAGTATCAGGCGCGCGCCGATGCTCAGACGTTAGGGATACTCGGCTGCGGTTTGCAGGGACGCCGGCATCTGGAGGCGGTCAATGCCGTGCGGCCGGATATCACCCATTGCCTGTGCTACGACATTCAGCCCGAACGGCAACAGGCATTCATCGACGAGATGTCCGGCGCCTTCGGGTTCCGGGTGGAAGGCGGCGCCAGCGCGGAGGCCGTGACCCGCGCCGCGGACGTGCTGATCACGGGGGGACCGATCGAAAGCGACCGCAAGCCGACGATCCTGCCGGATTGGATAAAGCCGGGCGCGCTGGTCGTCACGATCGACTATGACAGCTATGTCACGGATGCGGCCATCCAGGCGATGGATCTCGTTCTGACGGACGATGAAGGGCAGATCGCGGATGCGCGCCTCCAAGAGGGAAAATTCCCCGGCGTGACGCGGATCGACGCCACGGTCGCCGATCTCGTCACATCGGGAACGGGGCGCCGTTTGTCGGAGCAACAGCGTATTCTTGCCTTCAATCTCGGTATCGCCCTGGAAGATCTCGCGACGGCGATCGAGATTTTCGGCCGTGCCGAGGCGAAGGATATCGGGACGGTGCTGCCGGTGCGGAACGCGGCCGCCGATTAGTTACGGCAAGGCGTCCCAGGGCTGGCCGATCCGATCCAGGGAGACGAAGTCGCGCAAATCGCCGCGGCCGACGGGCCCAAAATTGCCGAGCGGATAGCCGATCGGAACGATCGCGTAGGAATGGGTGCCCTCCGGCAAACCCAGCGCCTTCTCCGTCTCGGCTTCGTAGAACAGGTGCCGCGTCGTCAGGCTGGCGCCGAGACCGAGCGCACGGGCGGCCAGCAGCATGTTCTGCACCGCCGGATAAATCGAGGCGCCCGCGGACCGGTTCGGTGGGATCAGCGGATTGTCATGCTTGATACAGGCGACGATCCAAACCGGCGCCTCATGGAAGTGCTCCGTCAGATATTCGACCGCCAAATGCTGCCGGTGATATTTGTCGGCGGTCGAGCCGGCCGGCGGCGCGCTGGACGCGTAACGCGGTCCGACGATCTCATCCAGCGCCTTCTTGTACCAAAGCTGCACGGCCTTCTTGATGGCCATATCCTTGACGACGATGAAATGCCAGCTCTGGCTGTTCGCCCCGTTCGGCGCGCGGGTGCCGGCTTCGAGAATTTTGACGATCAGCGCATCCGGCACCGGGTCCGGCTTGAGCCGGCGCATCGCCCGCGTCGTGCCGAGGATATCGAAGAGATTTTCCGAAGAGAGATCGATCTGTTTGTCCGCCACGATAACTTTCCCCTTGTTTCCGCCGCAACACACGCGCCGCATCCCCATGATTACAATTTCGTGCCGGATCTGTCCTGACTATCCCCCATTCGAGGGACGTTTTAACCATGGCGGTAACCCTAAGGTCGCGCATGGACACACCGGATCAAACGAACC
>JAPPPC010000240.1 GCA_028817685.1 Rhodospirillaceae bacterium | reverse complement strand
TCTCCTAGCCCTGAAGCGCACCTTATCAGCCGGTTTGCCGCCAGAGTTCCTGGAAGTGGTGAAGGCGTTGGACTCAAGCTCGAAAATGCGAAGGTATTCGGGCCGGTTCCCTCGAATCCGGACGAGGCTGTATTACGGGTCGAGATAATCTCCGCCGATCCCCTGAAAACACCCGACGTCTTCGTGGAGGGTCCGGAGGGGCTGGTGTTTTCCGAGCCATCCGTCCGGATCGTATCAGTTGTCCGAAAGGTCGTACTCGACGTCCCCGTGTCGGATTTAAGATTCGCGAAACAGAAACTGACAAGTTCGGCTCTGACCCTGACATTCGTCGATACGGTTCTGGCGGCGGAATTTAGCGCCACGCCTTCCGATGGCGGGGTTGACCTTCCGTCGAACATAGCCCGCATACTCGAAAAGGAAGATGAAACTACCCTTTGGACGATGATCGGCCTCGCCCTGCTAGGCGGCTTGATCCTCAATCTCATGCCTTGCGTGTTGCCGGTCCTGTCCATCAAATTACTTGGCGCCATCGGTCATGGGGGCAGGGATAGCGGGCCAGTGCGGCTTAGCTTCGTCGCCTCAGCGGCGGGTATCCTGACTTCCTTCCTTGTATTGGCGTCCGTGCTGATCGGCCTCAAGGCGGCGGGTGCCACCGTCGGCTGGGGCATCCAGTTCCAGTCTCCCTGGTTCCTGATCGCCGTGACAATCCTGGTTACGTTGTTCGCTTGCAATCTCTGGGGATTCTTCGAGGTTCACCTCCCCGGCTGGGTCATGGACAGAGCCGAGAAGCTGTCGCCGAAGAGATCAGGCCTCACGGGGAATTTCCTGACCGGAGCTTTCGCTACCCTTCTCGCCACACCCTGTTCGGCACCCTTCCTCGGGACCGCCGTCGGCTTCGCCTTGGCGCGCGGCCCGGCGGAGATACTCGTGATCTTTTCCGCCCTCGGCATCGGTCTGGCAGCGCCTTATCTAGCGGTAGCCGCATTTCCGCGCCTAGTCACCAAACTGCCCAAGCCCGACCGTTGGATGATCATTCTGAGGCGTGTGCTCGGTTTCGCATTGGCAGGAACGGGCGTCTGGCTGCTGAGTGTGCTCGCCGCCGAGGTCGGTTGGGCAACCACGGCACTGGTGGGCGGAATCACGTTCGCCATTGGTATGGTCCTTTATCTTCTATCGCGCGGCGCGCCAAAGCCTAGAACCGCCTTGGCAAGCGTCTCTTTCCTGGCGGTCCTGGCCGTTCTGGCGCCACAGATATCGAGCCAGGCCGCTCAGCAAACGCCGTACGTCGCGAGCGACGAGGCGTTGGAGGGCGTCTGGCGCCCGTTCGACGAGAAGGTCATACCGACGCTTGTCGCCCAGGGAATGACCGTCTTCGTGGATGTGACCGCGGAATGGTGCATCACCTGCAAGGCCAACAAACGGCTGGTCTTATCCGATTCGTCGATCGTCGAGCGCTTGAAGACGGAGAACGTCATCGCCATGCAGGCGGACTGGACGCTGCCGGACGAGAGGATATCAAACTACCTCGCCCGTTTCGGGCGCTACGGAATCCCGTTCAACGCGGCCTACGGCCCCGGCGCGCCGAGAGGCGTGACGCTTCCCGAGATCCTGTCGAAGGGGCGCGTGTTGGCTGCATTGGACGAGGCTCAAAAGAGATAGGAGTTCTACGGTGAGACAACTCTGTTCGACAGCGAACAACCTAGTCAATCCAGAAATGTTCAAGATGGAGTAACAAAATGATAAAAACCAAGTTTTCCTATGAGTCGCGGCGGAGCAGACTGTTCCTGGCATACATGGCGATTGCCGTGAGCGTCACCCTGACATCGCTTTCGGGACCGGCGTACGCGGCGGCGGAGTTTACCGTCTACAAGTCACCATGGTGCGGCTGCTGCTCGAAGTGGGTCGACCACCTGCAAGCTAACGGTCACATGGTCACGACCAAGGACATCGAAAATCTCGACACAATTAAGAAAATGGCCGGGGTTCCCGAACGCTTGCAGTCCTGCCACACGGCGATAGTGGACGGGTATGTCGTCGAAGGGCACGTTCCGGCCAAAGATATCACACGGTTACTCGCTGAGCGCCCAAAGGCAAAAGGGCTTGCGGTTCCCGGCATGCCGGCCGGATCGCCCGGTATGGAGGGTAGTGCACCGGATAAGTACGACGTGATGCTGTTCAAGACAGATGGGTCTGCGGATGTCTTCTCACGACATTGATACCGCCAGCCATCACGCGCCAAACAGGCCCGGTTCCGCGCTTCGGCCTGTGCGCTATCTTTTATGGGGCATCATCATCGGCATCACGCTTGGGTTTGGCGCGTCTGAACTGTGGCACCGGGACTACTCCGGCTCCGCTCCGGACGCCCCGGAGGTAATTCGAGATACTATCAAAAGCGATTTTGCACTCGTCGATCATACTGGAAAGTCGGTAACCGACGAAAACTATCGCGGCAAATGGCTGCTGGTGTTTTTCGGATTCACGAACTGCCCTGATGTCTGCCCGACAGCACTGAATGAGATCGCAGTTGTCATGGATAATCTTGGCGACAAGGCTGCGAGGGTGCAGCCACTGTTTATCACCGTCGACCCCGAACGGGATACGCCCGAGCGGATGGCCGAATACGTGGGCGCCTTCGATTCTCGAATCACCGGTTTGACTGGCACGCCGGAACAGATCAAGGCGTCAACGAAGTCGTTCAAAGTCTACTACGTGAAAGAGGTACAGGAGACAGCGCCCGATGGCTACACCATGGGACACACGACCTCCCTCTATCTCATTGATCCGAATGGACGCTTCGTGAGGCCCTATTCATACAACGCAACGATCGAAGAAATTTCAGACGACCTTCGGGAAAGACTACAAGGATAAGACAGTCATGAAACATTTTGCCTTTGTCACCTTAATGATAGTGATTCTCGCCGGGTCAGGTGCGAGTTTCGCCCAGGAAACGTCGCGACTCGGTGATTTGGTGATCGAACAGCCGTGGGCGCGGGCCTCTATCGGAACGAACCGTCCTGCCGCCGCCTACATGAAGATCCGCAACGAGGGAACCGTAAGTGACACCTTGATGGCGGTGAGCACCCCATTATCGGAAATGGCCGAGGTACACGCCACGAGTAAGAAAGATGGTGTCATGAGCATGGGCCCCGCCGGACCGGTTGAAATAAAGCCCGGCGGTAACGTGCGGCTTGCGCCTGGAGGGTTGCACATCATGATGATGAAGCTCAAAAAGGCCCTCATTAAAG
>JAPPPC010000283.1 GCA_028817685.1 Rhodospirillaceae bacterium | reverse complement strand
GTTTTATATAGGAGACCCAATCGGAACCGGCCACCATCGGAACGGAAATCCCAGAAGCATCTGCCATGTCTTTGCCGCATTCCGGTCCGGGTTCTGGCCATCATTGGCGTTTAGACGTTGTGCTCCATGACTTTTTCGGAGGGGCACATGTTCAAGAAACAAACGGAATCGCCGATACGAACCGACAACAGTACACAACCGGCGGCCCTGCAGCCGCGGCGCTCGCCGCCGATCCCGGAACCGGGCGGCCCCGCCGGCCGCCTAACAGTCGGACCGGATATCCGTCTGAAAAGCGCCGCGATCGAGGATTGCGACACGCTTTATGTCGAAGGCAGGGTCGAAGCGTCGATGGACAGCCGGGTGCTGCAGATCGAACAATCCGGCACCTTCGTCGGCGCGGCGAAAATCGACGAGGCCGAAATCCACGGCCATTTCGAGGGCGACCTCACCGCGCGCGAGCGGCTGGTGATCCACAAGACCGGCAAGGTCACAGGGACGATCCGCTATGGCCGCTTGACGATCGAGGAGGGCGGCGAAGTGGCCGGCGATATCGCCGCCGCAGGCAGCGAATTGCCGGCCACCAAGCCGAATCTGGAACCGGTCGGCAACGATAAGCCGGCCGAGTCAGCCAAGAGCGCGGGCTAGATCAAACACATCTCGCCACTGGGGCCGAGATCCTCTTCGGCCTCGGCGATCAGGCCCGCCCATCCGGACGGCAGATCGATCTTCCCGCCGGCAACGGTTTTCGACCAGGCCTGCATCCAGAAATTATGCGTCGGATGCGCGCCGCCGGCGACGGTGAGCATAATCTGCGACGGTTCCCGGCAGATCGACCAGGGATTATCATCGGCCGTTGCCGCGGTTCGCGGATCCGACGCGTCGTCGATCCATTGCCACAGACCGGTACGCTTAACATCCGCCTGCGGGATCTTTGACTGCTCCCAAAGGAACGACTTGATCTTCTCCTTGGTCCAGCCGAGATCGGACAGTTGCTTGGCGACGATGCGCGGCATCAGCAGTGCGCCCGGCGTCCCGTTCCAATAGCCGTTGACGTAATGGCCGCTCGGGCTGCCGAGATAGGCGGCGACCCGGTGCAGGCTTTGCTCGGCTTCGTCCTCCTGGCTTTCCTTGCCGACGCCTCGCCGCATCACATTCGACGCGCCGGTCGCGATATAGACCGTCACCGCGTTCTCACCGTGCTTGGCGTTGCCGAAATCGACGCTAACCGGATCCCAACCGTCCGGCAGGCCCTCTTCGTCCTCGGCGATGACCACGTTCGTGTAGCGCATGCCGCCGAAGATCGCCATCGTGCCCACACCGGGCAGCGCCCCGCCAACATTCTGCTGGATTAAGCGCAACGCGCGGCCGATCGAGGCACCGGCCGGGTGCTGCGGGTCGGGTCCCAGCAGCCCGAAACCGGAGTTGAGCCGGATTTCTTGCGCAATCGGTCCGTTGACGATGACCACCGGAAAGGTACTGCCGGAGGTCGCTTGAACCTTGTCGTGTTCCAGTTCCGGATCGAGCAACCCTGCCGTCGCCGCGATCAGAACCGGCAGATACTCCGGCCGCCCTCCGGCCATCGCCAGCGAGACGGCGATTGTCTCCACCGTCGCGACGCCGCCGCGCGGCATGACCTTGCCGACCACATGGTCGCGCGGCAGGTCCGTGCCTTTCAGGATCCAATCGACCCGCTCATCGGTCGGCGCGTTGACCGGCAACCCGTCCCCCCAGGTACTGGTCAGGAACATGCGGTTCATCTTGTCGTACGCCGCTTCGTAGCCATTGGCTTCGATGCGCACTTTCGACGGTTGCCGCAGGCCGGTCTCGGTGGTGGCCGAGCGCCAATCGGTCAGCCCTTCGCTGAATTTGTCGATTGCGTTTTCGACCGGCGTCAGGTCGCTACCGACCAAAAACGGATCGATCGGAAAGACCACCATGGACGCGTCCTGGTCGAAACCCAGACCGGACACGGCATTGCGGACGACACCCACGAAATCTTCGCGGGTCAAGGTAACGGTGGGAATGCCCCTGCTTTCAATTCGAGCGGCAACACGGCCGCATGCTGTCGCGCAGGCGCCTCAAGAAGCGTTGCCGACAATGACCGCATCGGCGCCGCGCGCCACGATCATGTCGACGGTCTCATCCGTATCGATCTGCTGGGTTCCCATCGGGAACTCCGTCTCCGGAATGAAGGTCGCGTCCGGATACTTCTCCTGCAGCTTCTCGCGCACCAGCGGCAGCATGCGATGCGCCTGCCACATATCGTCGGACAGAAAAGCGACGGTCTTGCCCGCCAGCGTATCGATCCGCGGCGCGTGCAGGTTGATCACCTCCGTCGCGCCCGTCGGATCGAAGATTTCCAAGGCGTCCATAAAACGTTCCTCCTCGTTGCGTTCTCTCAAGCCTAAATTCTTATCGCGCGTCTTCCAAGATCATGTCCGACGCCTTCTCGCCGATCATGATCGACGGCGCGTTCGTGTTGCCGGATACCAGCGTCGGCATGATCGAGGCATCGGCGACACGCAACCCCTCGACCCCGCGCACCCGCAACCGCTCGTCGACCACCGCCATCGGATCGCTGCCCATCTTGCAGGTGCCGACCGGGTGGTAGATCGTCCCCGCATTGTTGCGCGCATGGTCCAGCAGTTCCTCGTCCGTCTGGACGTCGGTCCCCGGCAGGAACTCGTCGATGATCAAGTCCTGCATCGTCGAGGTCGCCATGATCTTCCGCGACAGTTTCATGCCGGCGACAATGGTCTGCCGGTCGATCTCGGTCGACAGGTAGTTCGGATGGATGGCCGGATAGTCTGCATGGTTCGGCGACTTGATGACGATCTTGCCACGCGATTCCGGCCGCAATTGGCAGACCGACGAGGTGAAGGCGGAAAACTCGTGCAGATCGTCGCCCGGCCCCTTGGTGCTAAGCGGAATGAAATGGAACTGCACGTCGGGCGTCTCCAACTCCTCCCGTGTCTTCGCGAACATGCCGACGTGACCCGCCGCGATCGTCATTGGCCCCTTGCGGAACAGCGCGTATTCCAGCCCGATCAGCGCCTTGCGGAACAGGCTGTTGACCTCGTCATTGAGGGATGGCTGGTTGGTCTTGTAGACCGCGCGGATCTGCAAATGGTCCTGCAGATTCTCGCCGACACCGGGGGAGTCATGGACGACGGGGATTCCGAACTCGCCCAGTAAGGCCCCAGGCCCGACACCGGAAAGCTGCAGGATTTGCGGCGAGCCGATCGCGCCCGA
>JAPPPC010000539.1 GCA_028817685.1 Rhodospirillaceae bacterium | reverse complement strand
GTCAAGGAAGTTGTCGTCGCGCGGATCAAGCCCGTTGACCACCGTTTGCGCCTCCGCAACCCGCGCCGGTCCATCGACGGTCTCGTGCGGTGGCGGCGCCATCTCACCCCAGCCGACCGCCCCGTCGAGATCGCAGCGCGCCAGCAGCCCACCGCGCGTGAGTTGCTCCCCTTTCGCCCAGCGATAGGGGATGCGCAGTGGGAGATCGTAGGGGATGAATTCCATGATGCGGAGATTACCGCGGCGGGGCGACCCGCTTCAAAAATTCGATCACCGAATCCGCGAAAATGTCGTTGCGGTCGCCGGCCACCATGTGCGCGGCATTTTTCACATTCACGTATTCGGCATGCGGCGCCTGCTGCAGGAAACTTTGCGCACCCGCCTCACTCAGCACATCGGACAGGCCGCCTCGGACCAGCAGGGTGGGAAGGGACAGTGTATCGGCCGCGGCGCTGAGGCGATCGCGATAGTCGCCGTTGATCCGTTGGCCGGCGCGGCGTTTCGGATCCCAATGCCAGACATATTTCCCGTTCGCACCCAGCCGCACATTCTTGGCGAGCCCGTCGAGGTTGCGCGGCCTTTTGCGGTGCGGCTGGTAATTGGCGATCGCCTCCGCAACCTCCTCCAGCGTGTCGAAGCCGTCCGGCTTCTGGTTCATGAATTCCTGGATCTTGCGCGACCCTTCCGGTTCGATCCGGGGCGCCATATCGACCAGCACAAGCGCCGCCGCGTCGACCTTGTCCAGGCCGATGGACAACAGACTCGTGCCCCCACCCATCGAGGCGCCGACCAGGATCGGCCGGTCGCTGCCGAGCGCTTTTGCCACGCAAGCCAAATCTTCGACCATGCAATCCGGCGCGTATTCCTCTGACGTCGCGGCCCAATCGGAATCGCCGTGCCCGCGCGCGTCAAAGGCGACCGCGTGATACCCGCTATTGCCCAGCGTTTCGCCGGCGCCTTTCCAGGCGTGCCGGGTCTGACCGCCGCCATGCAGCAGCATGACCAGCTGCGCATCGGGATCGCCCCAAGTATCGCCGGCAATGGACACCCCACCATGGCCGTCCCATCGATGCATCGGGACCGGTGTCCCGGGCAGACGCTCTCCTGCGCTCATTCCTTCACGTCTCCATGTCACAGAAACCGTTGGACCGAAATGTCCGAACGAGCGCTATATTACGGACCGGCAGCGGCCTGTCGAGGCGACGGCTGTTAATCTTTTGTGGCACACTGGACCCATCATGGACGCCCGGCCCCTTATTCCTGGAAGCACGCTGCCCCTCGTCGTCACGGGCGCCGAGAAAACGGCTGATCTCAAGGAATGGCTGGCCACGAACCGGGCGCAACTCGAGGCCTGGCTGCGGCAAGCCGGCGGCATCCTGTTCCGCGGAACTGGCATACGAAATCCCGCAGAATTCCGCGATATCGCCACCGCCATTCGGCCCGAACTGGCATCCTATGTCGGCGGCGATTCCCCGCGTAACCGGGTCGCCGACAAGGTCTACACCTCGACCGAGTTTCCACCGCATGTGGAAATCGGACTGCACAACGAAATGTCCTATGCCAGCTGGTGGCCATCCAAGATCTTCTTCTATTGCCAAACGCCAGCGACGGCAGGCGGCGAAACGCAGATTGCCGACGCTCGCCGTGTCCTGGCGTTGGTCGACGAGCCGGTCAGAGAACGGTTCGCTGAAAAAGGCGTCCTGTACGAGCAGCATTTGCGACACGCCGGAGGCCCTCCGGGACCGGGAAAATCCTGGCAGGAAACATTCGAGTCGGAAGACCGGTCAAAGGTCGAGGCGATCGTGCGCAACGGCGGTATGGATTGGGAATGGACCGATCACGGTCTGCGGACCACAATCCAGCGACCCGGGATCGTCAATCACCCTGACACGGGCGAACCGGTCTGGTTCAACCAGGCCAACCTATGGCATGCCCAGATGGGCGGCGCCAAGAAGTGGGACGCACCGCCCGGCGAACCGCATCATCATGCACGCTATGGCGATGGCAGCGACATCCCGATTGCCGACCTGGAAGCCGTCGAGCGGGCCTACCAAGAGGCGGAACTGACCTTTCCCTGGCAAGCGGGCGACGTGCTTGTGCTCGACAATTACCTCGCCGTGCATGGCCGCAAACCTTTCGAGGGGCCGCGCGCCGTTTTCGTCGCCATGGCCTGAGTGCTCGAACCCGCTGGACCGCGCGTTTCCGACAGTCGATAGTCTACGACACGCAGCGCGACCACGGCGCTGCCGGAACCGGGGAGCGCTAGAATGTCAGACCAGACCGAACCCCTTGTGATCGTCGCGCGCGAGGACCATGCCGCTGTCTTGACCCTGAACCGGCCAGCGAAAAAGAACGCCATGAGCGACGCGCTGCTGGGAGAGCTCATCGCGGCGCTGACCGACGCCAATCGCGATGACGATGTTCGCGCGATCATCATCAAAGGCGCAGGACCGTGCTTCACCTCGGGCCGTGACACCTCGCAATTCGAGCAGGCCGCGCTGCTGCAGGACATGTCAGTCGACGCCGCCGTCGATATCTTCCTCGAAACCCTGTCGATGCTGATCGAATCGCCGAAACCCACCATCGCCGCCATCCATGGCATGGCACTGGGTGGCGGGCAGGCGATGTCGCTGGCCTGCGATTTCGTCGTCGCGGAACGGGACGCGCGCTTCGGCAATGTCGAGATGGTCTACGGATTCCCGGCTGCGATGAACATCGCGCTGCTGACCCGCCAGATCGGCCGTCGCCGGGGGCTGGAAATCGCCATGACCGGCGACCTGTACAGCGCGGAGAAATACCATGAATACGGTCTTGTAAATCGGCTGGCCGAGCCCGGCGCATTGACAGCGACAACCGCTGAATTCGTCCGCACCTTGACCGACCGCATGCCCTGGGCGATCAAGCGCACCAAATCCACCTACCGGCTGGCAGAGGACATGGCCCTGCATGGCGCCTTGAATTTTGGCAACCAGCTCAACCAGTTGCTGCGATTGAACGGCCAGCTCGCCCCCGTACACAGCCACGATGCCGGGGCGAAACAGGGCCTTAAATCCGACATCGCGGAGTAGTTCGATGACAGATGGCACAAAGAAACCCGGCCCCTATGCAGGCGTCCGAGTCGTCGAGCTCGGCGCGCTGATCGCCGGCCCCTCCTGCGGCAAGTACCTAGCCGATCACGGTGCCGATGTGATCAAGGTCGAGCGCTATCCGCTGGGCGATATCTCGCGCCATTCAAACCGCACCGGCGCCAAGCGCAGCCCGATGTTCCTGCAGCACAATGCGGGCAAACGCAGTATCTGCGTCGATATCAAGCAGCCGGACGGGCTGGAGATCGTGCGCGGCCTCTGTGCCAAAGCGGACGTGGTCATCCAGGCCTTTACGCCCGGCACGATGGATAGGCTGGGACTCGGCTATGAGACGCTGAAAGCGGCGAATCCGGGCATCATCATGTGTTCGATCAGCGGCTTCGGCCAGACTGGCCGCAACGCTAACCGGCCGGGATACGCCCACCTCGCCCATTCCATGGCAGGCTGGCTCAGCATGCAGTTCCTGCATCGCGACCCGCCGGAGAACCCACGCGGTCCCGGCATCGCCATCGCCGACACCACGACCGGCCTGACCGCCTTCGGCGCGGTCGGTGCCGCGCTCTACCGCAAGGCGATGACCGGCGAGGGCGACCATCTCGACATCGCGCTGTTCGACAGCCTCTACGGTTCGAACGATTCCAGCCTGCAGACGTACCTGACAAACGGCGAAATCGATGTCTGGTACCATCCGGTACACGCGGCTAAGGACGGCTATGTCACCGCACTGGCCGGCCCCGACCATGCCTCCTGGCGGCGCGCCTGCGTCGCGATGGGCCAACCGGAACTGGCCGAAGACCCGCGCTTTGCCGACCAGAAAAGTCTTACAGGGCATCTCGACGAGGCTGCGGCGATCATGCAGGACTGGCTCGCCTCGGTGACCTGCGCCGAGGCCGAACAAGCGCTGACCGAGAATCACGTGCCGTGCGGCATCGTCTACACCATCGACCAGGCGGCGCGGCAGCCACAGGTGACGGACCGCGGTCTCACCGTGACGGTCGATGACCCGCTTCTGGGCAAACACGATCAAATCAACTCCGCCTTCAAGTATGAAAATGCCGAAAGCGGTGTCCGCGGCCCCGCGCCAATGCTGGGCGAACACAACGCGGAAGTCCTGCGCGAGGAACTCGGATACGATGACGAACGGATCGCACGCTTGCAGGCGGATGCCGTATTGCAGGAAAAGCAGATGTAGCGGCCTGCAGGTAACACCATGCGCGAAGCCTGACTCTGAACTTCGTCAATTCGAGGACTGCCCCTCATGCAACAACGCTGCACCGTGGCCATGCTCTTCGGCGGACAGTCCGCCGAACATGAGGTCTCCATTCAGTCGGCGCTAAACGTCCACGCCGCGCTCGAGGCCGCAGGCTACGAAATCATAAGAGTTGGCATAGACCGGCAAGGCGTCTGGCGCCTCGCACCGGCCATCGGCGCCATCGACCCGGCCTGGCCAACCGTCGCGATGCTGCCGGGCGGCGGCGGCGAAATCGCCGTTCTCGACGGAGGGCAAAGCGCGCTCAAGGCCGATGTCGTCTTCCCCGTGCTGCATGGCCCGCGCGGCGAGGATGGTTCGTTGCAGGGGCTGCTGAAACTGGCGAACGTCGCCTTTGTCGGACCCGGCATCCTCGCCTCCGCCCTCTGCATGGACAAAGAATTTTCCAAACACATGCTCCAAGCCGCCGGGATACCGACGGTGAAGACACTGTCTTTCGGACAAAACAATACCGTTGGTTACGCGGACGCGGTGCGGGAACTGGGATCGCCCCTGTTCGTCAAACCGGCGAATATGGGTTCTTCCGTCGGCGTTAGTAAGGTCCATAGCGAAGCGGCATACACCGAAGCGCTGGAAAGCGCCTTCTCCTTCGACACGAAAGCCGTCGTTGAAAGCTATGCCGAAGGCCAGGAAATCGAATGCGGGGTCTTGTCCCTCGACTCGTTGCAGGCGTCCGTTCCCGGCGAGATCGTGCCAACCAGCAATGGCGGCTTCTACAGCTACGATGCGAAATATATCGACGAGTCGGGCGCCAAGCTGGTTTTCCCCGCAAACCTGCCGGATGACCAAACGCGTAAGATCCAGGAAATGTCCGTTGCCGCAGCCCGCGCCTTGGGATGCGAGGGGATGGTGCGGGTCGATTTCTTCCTCAAATCGAATGGCGAGCTGCTGGTCAACGAACTGAATACCATCCCCGGCTTCACCGCGATCAGCATGTATCCGAAGCTGTGGGAAGTATCCGGGATCCCGCCGGAAGCCCTGGTCGTTCATCTGATCGAGCATGCGCTGAATCGGTTTCGCCAGGAATCGGCTTTGATATCGAGCCACCAAGGCTGACCGCTGCAATGCATGACAACAATCCGTTCCGCCGGCAAAATCAGGCCTTCGCCCTTCCTTAAGTTATTTGCGGTATTCCGGCCCCTTGTACCTATATAACGGATGCGGCAAATTCGCGGCCCGGCGCGGGCGTCGGCGGGGAACACGGAGAGCATAAATGAGCGAATATGATCTGGTCGTGATCGGCGGCGGTCCGGGTGGCTATGTGGCGGCGATCCGCGCGGCACAGCTGGGCATGAAGGTGGCGTGCGTCGAGAAGCGGACGACACTGGGCGGCACCTGCCTCAATATCGGCTGTATCCCCTCCAAGGCGCTGCTGCAAAGCTCCGAAAAGTACGCCGAAGCCTGCCACGAATTGGAAAATCACGGCGTGAAGGTCGGCGCGGTGAAGCTGGACCTGAAGGCGATGATGGCCCGCAAGGACAAGGTGGTCGCGGACCTGACCGGCGGCATTGCCTTCCTTTTCAAGAAGAACAAGATCGACCACATCGAAGGGCTGGGCACCATCGAGAGCGCGACCCAGGTGAAGGTCACGCCGGACAAGGGCAAGCCGCAGTCCCTGCAGACCAAGAACATTCTGATCGCGACCGGCTCGGAGAGCACGCCGCTGCCCGGCGTCGAGGTGGACGAGAAACAGATCGTCTCCTCCACCGGCGCACTGGCGCTCGCCAAGGTGCCGAAGCATCTCGTCGTTATCGGCGCCGGCTATATCGGGCTGGAGATGGCGTCGGTCTGGGGCCGGCTTGGTGCGGAGGTGACCTGCGTCGAGTTCCTCGATCGTATCACCCCGGGCATGGATGGCGACGTAGCCAAGAACTTCCAGCGCATTCTGAAGAAACAGGGCATGAAGTTCCGCCTCAAAACCAAGGTCACGGGCGCGAAAAAGACGAAGACCAGCGTTACTCTGACGGTCGAGCCCGCCGCCGGCGGCGATTCCGAGACAATCAAGTGCGACGCGGTGCTGGTCGCGATCGGCCGCCGGCCCTACACGGAAGGGCTGGGGCTGGAGGCGGCCGGGGTCGAGACGGACAATCGCGGCTTCATACGCATCGACGATGAATTCATGACCTCCGTCCCCGGCATCTACGCGATCGGCGACTGCGTGCCCGGTCCGATGCTGGCGCACAAGGCGGAGGACGAAGGCGTCGTCTGCGCCGAGATTCTCGCCGGCCAGTCGGGCCACATCAACTACGACGCCATCCCGGGCATCGTCTACACCTGGCCGGAGGTCGCGGCTGTCGGCAAGACGGAGGAAGCGTTGAAGGAAGCGGGCATCGACTACAAGATCGGTAAGTTTCCCTTCACCGCCAACAGCCGCGCGCGGGCCAACGACACGACCGACGGCTTCGTCAAGATCCTGGCCGACGCCAAGACCGACGCGGTGCTGGGCGCGCATATCATCGGGCCCGACGCTGGCGGGCTGATCCACGAGATCGTCACGGTCATCGAGTTCGGCGGGGCGGCGGAAGATGTCGCCCGCGTGTGCCACGGCCATCCGACATTGAACGAGGCGGTAAAGGAGGCGGCGCTCGCCGTTGACGGCCGGCCGATCCATATCTGACCACCCGCCCCGCATAACCGAAACGCAACTGCCGGCCGCAACGGGAAAACCGCAGCGTTCCTGGCTCGCCCGCATGGCGATCCTGACCTTCGGCTGGATCTTCATCGTCCTGGGGGTCCTCGGCCTGTTCCTGCCGATCCTGCAGGGGATATTGTTTCTCGCCATCGGCGGCATGCTGCTGTCCATGGAATCACCGACCGCGCAGCGCATCCTGACCCGTCTGCGCAACAAATATCCCAGCCTCGACAAGACCATGATCGCCGCGCAGGCGCGCACGAACAGGATTGTCCAGCGGATCAAAAAGCGCTTTGGTTGATGCGGCGGTAAGAAGGCGGCATCGTAGGCGCCTATCGATTCATCACCGGACTTCGAAGGCACACCCCCATGACAAACGGCACCCCTGAAGACCACGACTCCCTTGTCGCAGCACACCATACGCGCGTGCAGGCGCTCCTGGACGGCAACCTCGACGCGCTGAGCAAGGTCGTCGGCGAAGATTTGCTCTTCATATCCGCTTTCGGCCAAACCATGGTCTGGCCGGATGTCGTGAAATCGATCCAGTCCGGAAGCCTGAAAATGCTCCGGATGGACTCCGCAGATATCAAAACGCGGATCTATGGCGATGTCGGCTTATTGACATACAAGGCCGATACGGCGTCGGAGCATGACGGCGAAAAGGTCGAGACGTCGACTCTATCCGTCACCGTCTATGTGAAACGCGACGGCGGCTGGCAGATGGTGTCCCAGCAACACTCGCCACTCAGCTGACGCGAGACCAGGATCAGGCCTTCACGAAGGACGAGCCCGTCTCGAACACCGGCGCGCCCTTGTAATGAACCTGCCGGTCGGGCACCAGCGTGCGCCGCGCGAAAGCGCGCGTATAATCGTCGGCGCTGTCCGTGTTCGCCTCGCGCAGTTGCCACAGGGTGCGGCCGAGGACGGTTTCGTTCCACATCCAATGTTCGACAGCGAGACTCGTCGACATGCCCGGCTGGGCCGACATTGCCTCGGAGTAGAACGCCTTCAGGTCCTCGCAAGCGTATTTCAGCATCGGACCAATTTCTATTTCCGGACGCGGGTTCGGCGCATTTCCCGTTTCTACGAAAGCGGTGAGGAAGCGCGCGGCCTCGTCCATCTCCAATTCACTGATCCCGACCGTGGTGCGGTCGCGCTGCTCGACCGCCATCTCGTACCAGGGCTGCATGCGGCCGATCTCGGCCAACAGTGCTTCCGTCGCCGCACTGTCGTCCGAGGGCAAGGGCGGCAGGCTGATCGGGCAGACCATGCCGGTCATGTCCTCGATGCGGGCTTCGGCCGGCACATCCTCCGGATAGTCTTCCAGAACCGGCCCGGAATCCGCGTCGAGCAGGCCTAGACACGCGCGCAGCACGCGCGTTTGAAATGGGGCGTCGTTCGGCTGGCCCAGAGGGCGGCCGAGTTCGAACGGCACCCAAAGCGCCCGCGGCGGATGGATCTTCTCGCTATGCATCCGAATGAGGCTGATCTGCGTCGTCGCGACGCCTTCTTCTTCCATGTAATGCGCCAATCCGCCCACGGCGGAAGTGCATTTCGGTCATATGGGGATGAGCAGCGCCGTATCGGCCCCCTCACGCAGCATCAACCGGGCGATTTCCCGGGCGCTGTCCTCATTTTGCCGCGGATCGACCGCGCCCGAGACCGTGTAGTGGAACTGGGCGACGGACCCGATGACCCCGTCTTCTGCAAGCTCTTTCAGTCTTTCTAGCGGGAAACACACATTGAGGTCCTGCTGAAAGCCGGATCGGTCGAAATTGACCGAGGCGTGCGACATGATGATGTCGTTCGGGTCCGTATCGGCAGGGATAACGCGGTAGCTTGCCTCGCCCTGTCCAAAAACCTTGTCCGACCGTCGCTGCAACGCCGCCGTCGACAGGATCGCAATCCGGCGTTCCGACAGCGGCTTTGGCGCAACGAACGGGGTCTCGCCGTACGCCGGCAGGTCTAGCGTCTCAAGCATCGCCCGCTCACCCGCGGGCAGGTCTTCCATGCGGGCCACGTTTTGATCCTCCCTAGGGGTTAGCGTCTCGCCGTCCTACAGCTCGCCGCCATCGCGGTTGTCGAGCGCGTCGAGCAACTTCGGCGGCGACATCGGCAATTCCTCCATCCGCCGGCCCGTCGCGTCGGCAATCGCATTGGCGACGGCTGCCATAGTCGGGCAGATACAGACCTCGCCGACGCCCTTGACGCCGAACGGATGGTTTGGATTCGGGACTTCGACGACGATGGTATCAATGTTCGGCAGATCGGAGGCAACGGGAATACGGTAATCGAGGAAGCCGGCATTCGTGAGCCGGCCCTGATCGTCGTAGATGTACTCCTCATTCAGCGCCCAGCCGATGCCCTGGACGACACCGCCCTGCATCTGGCCTTCAACATAGCCTTTATGGATCGCCGTGCCCGCATCCTGAGCCAGCACGAAGCGCAGGATCGTCACCTTGCCCGTATCCGGATCGACCTCGACATCACAGAAGCAGGTCGAAAAGCCCGGCGCCTGGCCGCCGGCGCTGAGCGCCTCGGAGGTGCCAATCGGTCCGCCCGTCGCATTCGCCTTGGCCGCCAATTCGGCCAGAGACAACGGCTCGAAATCGCCGACATTGGAGCTCGACGGCTTGGCATGGCCATCTTCCCATTCGACACCGTCGACATCGACGTCCCAGATCTTCGCCGCGCGGGCGCGCAGTTCGTTGATCACCTTGTTGGTGGCGTTCACGACCGCCATACCGCTGGCATAGGTGACGCGCGAGCCACCGGTGACATGGGTGTAGGGCACCGATGTGGTGTCGTTCACCGTGGCGCGGACCTGTTCATAGGGGATGCCCAAGGTTTCCGCCGCCATGATCGCCATCGAAGCGCGCGAGCCGCCGATATCCGGGCTGCCCGTCGCGGCGGTCACGGTACCGTCCGCATTGACGAAGACCGTCGCGCCCGACTCGCCGGCGCCGTTAAACCAATAGCCGGAGGCCATGCCGCGGCCCTGGTTCGGGCCCAGCGGTTTCTTGTAATCCGGATGGTTCATGATCGCTTCGACGGTCTCGCTGTAGCCTTCATGGCTCATCGAGTTACCGGCGACCATCGGATCTCCGGTATGGATCGCGTTCTTCAAACGGAATTCCGCCGGCTCCATGCCAATCTTCTTGGCCAAAATGTCCAGCGTACTCTCCACCGCGAAATTCGAAATCGGCGATCCCGGCGCACGATAGGCGGCAACCTTCGGCCGGTTCGACACCACGTCGTAGCCCGTCGTCTTCTGGTTCGGAATGTTGTAGGTGGCGTAAGAGCATAGGCAGCCATTCATCACGGGCGAGCCGGGAAAGGCGCCCGCCTGATAGTAATAGTCGCCTTCGGCGGCCGTAATCGTGCCGTCCTTCTTGGCGCCGATCTTGATCTTCATGTAGGCCCCTGAAGTCGGGCCACTTGCCTTGAAAACTTCGTCGCGTGTCATGTTGACGCGCACCGGATGACCGGACTTTCGCGACAGCACGACCGCCACGGGCTCGACATAAACGACGGTCTTACCGCCGAAGCCACCGCCGATTTCCGCCGGATTGACCTTGATGTCGCCGAGCGGAATACCGCAGATATTCGACACCCAGTTGCGGATCTGGAAATGCCCCTGACTGGCGCTCCACAGCTCAACCTGGCCGTCCGCGTCGCTGCGCGCCAAGGTGGCATGCGGCTCGATATAGCCCTGATGCACGGCCGCGGTCCGGTATTCCTTTTCCACAATCTCATCCGCCTGGGCGAAGCCTTCCGCGATGTCGCCGATTTCGAAACCGACCACCTTGGCGATGTTCGAGGGTTTTGTCGGCACCGGGTCGACGTCGCGCGTGATCATGTCCTCAAACAGCAACGGCGCGTCTTCCGCTGCCGCCGCCTCAACGTCGATGACATGCGGCAGCACTTCGTAATCGACCTCGATCAGATCGCAAGCCGCCTCTGCCATCGATTGGCTGTTCGCCGCGACGGCCGCGACGGCATGCCCTTCATAGAGCGCCTTCTCACGCGCCATGACATTGCGCGACATATGCCACATATTGATCTGAACCCGGGCCGCACCGACATAGGCGAACTCCTGCTCCGGCAGGTCCGCCGCCGTCATCACCGCCTGGACACCGGGCAGCGCTTCGGCCTTCGAGGTATCGATCGATTTGATGCGCGCATGCGCGTGCGGGCTGCGCAGAATCTTACCGTAGAGCGTCCCCGGCAGCCGGTAGTCGTTTCCGAACTTGGCCAGACCCGTGACTTTCGGCACGCCATCGGGACGAACCGGGTTGGTGCCAACATATTTGTACGGTTTCTTGACTTCGTTCATCTGCAGCCCTCTCCAAATAAAATCCGCCCCAACGCATTGGTTCGACGAAGAAAGCAGCGCGTCACCGTTCGCGCTCCCTCTTCACCGAATCGCCAAGATCGAGGAGATTGGGTTCGTACCGTTGCTCCAAGTCTATCGGCCCGAATTGGGTCCGCGCAAGCCGCAGAACCGGTCGCGGGCTTGCATCAGAGCGGTAGATCGACAAGATTGGCCTTTCCTTACAACTGAATGGCGGACCCCATGGCGGTTTTGGAGACGGGCGAGGCACTGACGGCCGAAGATCACGCGCAATCGATGGCGGATTACATCCGCGCGGGCACCGAGCGGGCATACGCGATCGGCAACCGCGGTCCGATCCGACTGGATGCGAATGGGAAACTCGAACAGGACATATTGGACGCCTATTGGGAGCATGGGTTCTACGTCTTTGAGGATGTGGTTGGGACTGAAGAGCTTGAGGAGCTGCGCGGGGAGGTCGAATGGATGCTGGATCGCGCCCCGACCGATCCGAAAGGCACCATCGACGCCCAGGGCCGGCCTGCTTTCGGCCAGCAATTCACCCGGCCCTGCTACCGATATGCGCGGCCGCTCAGCGATCCCCTCGGCGGCACGGGCCTGAACAAGGGCCGCCATCCCGCCAAGATGAACGAGGCGAAACCGGCCGCCGACGCACCGGCTTGGACGGTTCAGAACCTGCACGGCAATCTGCAGCTGATGGATTCAACGTTGGTCCTGTACGGTCATCCGGGTCTGTTGGCCGTCGCGGAAGCGGTGTTGGGCGAGGATTTCGTTCCCTACAACGAAGTCACCTTCATCAAGGAACCAGGTCTGGGTCCGTCGGTCGCCTGGCACCAGGACGGCACGACCCATTGGGAGTCCGACGATTGGGACCATGGGGCGCACGGCTTCAACTTCATGACCCAGCTCTATCCGAGCACGGCCGCGAACTGCGTTTGGATCCTGCCTGGTACGCACAAGCAGGGCCGGGTCGATATCCGCGGCATGGTCGCGGCCGCAGGCTCCGACCGGCTGGAAGGCGCTATCCCGCTGCTGTGCAAGTCCGGTGACGCCTTCATGCTCAACCGGCAGGTCGTGCACGGTTCTTTCGCCAATACCTCCGCCGAACGGCGGGTCACGCTCAACGCCGGGTTCTTCCCGCGCAAACGGGTGATGGATATGACGGTCGAGCATCTCGACGGCCGCGTGGTGACATTCGATGATGAACACATCCACGAGCGCAGCCGCATGATCGCCGTCGGCATCGACGCCCGCCGCCAGCGCTTTCCCGACGAAGCGCCCTACCGGTACGCGCCGCTCGCCGGGCAAGAGGACGACAACCGCTGGAACGAGACGACCCGCGAGACGGTGGTGAAGAACTACAATCTACGGGACATGTACGTTTAGGCGCGTTTCACGCCTTCAGCGATTTTCACCCACCTGCTTGCGGGGCGGACCCGCCGCCTGAAGGAGGCGCCGCAACAACGTTTCTGCCCGTTCGACGTTAAAGCCGCCGAATTCCTGAAACCGGATGGTCCCGGTATGGTCGATGAAGGCCATTTCCGGCGTGCCCATCGTGCCGAAAATTCGCATGGTCTGGGGCACGTGCTGACCCGGCTTATGCCGGTCGATTCCGACTAGATGACGGATCTTCTTGCGCTTCAGGAAATTCCGCAATTTGGTCGGATTCTGATAGTCGTGGCCTTCGAACACGGTGTGGATGCTGACGATCTGCAACCGGCCTTCCGCGATCGGGCCCGCGAAAACCTGTTCCCAATGTTTCAGCAGCGGGATAG
>JAPPPC010000165.1 GCA_028817685.1 Rhodospirillaceae bacterium | reverse complement strand
GCTGGCTGCGTTGCTATGGCCAGACCGCGGCGACGCCCAGGCACGGCACAGCCTCGCGCAAACGCTCTACGTCATCCGCCGCAGTTTTGGAGAGTCTGGACGCGCCGCTTTGGTGTCCGACTCGCGGACCGTCATGCTCGACCCGACGCTGGCCGAGATCGACACGGCCCGGCTCGATTCTTTGGCAACGTCAGAGGGAACCGCACCGCAGGAGATCGCAAGCCTCTACGGCGGCGCGCTGCTGGAGGGGGTGCAGTTCGTCAGCGAACCGTTCGAGGACTGGCTGAGCAGCGAGCGACAACGGCTGCACAGTGTCGCGGTAACCGGATTCAGCCGGCTTCTGGAATGGCAACGGGACACGAACGATCTTGACGGCGCAATCGGTACTGCACAGCGTCTCCTACAACTGGACGGCCTGCAGGAACCGGTCCACCGCACGCTGATGCAACTGTTCGCAAAATCCGGCCGATATGACGCCATGATCCAGCAGTATCAGGCCTGTGGGACACTGCTTCACCGCGAATTGGACGTCACGCCGGAAAAGGAGACTCGGGACCTATACGATGCGCTGTTGGCGGCACGCGCAGGGACAGGACAAGCGCCGGCGGAGGCTTCCGCAACGACATTTCGCCGAATCGCGCTCGACGACACGGCGCTGCTCGATCGTCTGCGTTGGGTCCAGCTCCCCTATGTCAGCATGTCCTGGGGCGCCGACGAAGGATCGGTGATGGAAACGGCAAGCGGCACGTGGACCAAGACCCTGAAAACCCTGAGCGCTTTCGTCATTCGCAAACATGCGGCCTTCAAGGCGGCCAATACGGACTATACGAGGGTTGTCGTATCGCCGCCGTCACAACTCTGGCCGAACTGCAGTGCGGTGCCCGGCCGGGTTTCCCACCCGGGACTGTACTGACCCCAACCGGTTGTCTGGCCATGCGCGAAACGCCAGAATACCGGCGACAATGCGGCAATCATGGTTACGACATGCTTTCACCTATCACCGTGAAACCGATCGCCGGCGCGCTGGGCGCCGAGCTCTCCGGTGTCGATCTTGGCGCGGACTTGCCTGACGAAGAGGTCGCCACGATACGCCAGGCCCTGCTGGATCACGGCGTCATTTTCTTTCACGATCAGGATTTTGATACCGAACAGCACAAGCGATTGGCGCGGCGCTTCGGCGACATCTTCAACCACCCGTTCCTCATCTCCGAGGACCCGGACATCGTCACGATCGTTCGCAACCCCGGCGACAAACGCATCGTCGGCGAAGACTGGCATTCCGACACCACCATGATGCCGGAGCCGCCGATGGGCGCCATCCTGATCGCGCTGGATGTGCCGGACTATGGCGGCGATACCTTGTTCGCCAGCCAGTATCTCGCCTACGAGGCGCTGTCCGACGGCATGAAGGGCATGCTGGGCGGTATGAAGGCACTGCACTCCGACCGCGCGGTCGCCGGTCCTGGCGCGCGGGAACGCGACCAGCACCGCAGCACCAAGTCGCGCACCGGCTCCGAGTGGGTCGAGACCTTGTCCGCACATCCGGTCGTCCGCACGCATCCGGAAACCGGCCGCAAATGCCTGTTCGTCAACCACTCCTACACGGTTGGCTTCGAAGGCTGGACCGAGGAAGAGAGCAAACCGCTGCTCGACTGGCTGATGGAATGGGGCAACCGACCCGAATTCACCTGCCGCTTCCGCTGGCGCACAGGCTCGGTCGCCTTCTGGGACAATCGCTGCACCAAGCATATCGCCGTCGACGACGTGCACCACGCCAAGCGCATCATGCGGCGCATCCAGGTAGCGGGCGACCGACCCTATTAGCACCACGGTGATCGCGTATACGCACCTTGAGGGCGGCGCACCACCGCTGATCTTCGTTCACGCATTCGGTTGCGCGCGCAGCGACTGGGACGCGCAGCTCGAGCGATTTGCTCCAGCGCACGAATGCATCGCCGTCGACCTCGGCGGCCATGGCGACACGCCGGCGCAACCGGAACACACAAAGGTCGAGGCGCATGCGCGGGATATCGTCGACCTGATGATCGCACACGACCTGCCGCCCGCCGTGGTGATCGGCAACAGCCTCGGCTGCCGCGTCACACTGGATTTGGCGGGCCGCGCACCGGAACGGGTGTGCGGACTGGTCCTGGTCGATGGCAGCCGCCTGAGTCCGTCCGGCGACACCAACCATGCCGCCTTGGGTGCCGATGCCGGGCCAGAACACTATCCCGCCGTCGCACACCGCATGTTCGCGCAAATGTTTAGCCCGGACTGCGACCCCGCCATCGTCACCGCGATGACCGAGCGCGTGATCGGCATCGAAGCCGCCTTCGGCATTGCCCTGCTCGCCGATATCGGGCGACACGATCTGGAAGAAATGGAACGCCTCTTGGGTTCGGTCTCGGTACCTGTGCTGGCGATCCAAAGCACGCAAATCACTGTGGATGGACAACGCCACCGACTAGGCGAGGGACAGAACTCTCCCTATCTCGAATTGCTTCGGGCGACGGTTTCGGATCTGACCATCGATATCGTCACCGGCAGCGGCCACTACCCGCAGGTCGAACAACCGGCGAAGGTGAACGTGGTACTGGAAACGTTCCTGTCGCGACTCGTTTAGTGCTCGCTCAGTCGGTTGGCCGATAGAACGGCGCCCGCCCCTTCACCGGCTCGAGCAGCGACCAGTCGCCCTGTTCCACCTCGTAGCCAAGCGGATGCGGGGGCCGCGGGTCGATGCCGATGGATCGCATGACCCGGTCGTCGCGGTAATAGCCTTGCACGGTGAGGTTGGCGACCAGGTTGGCGTGACCTTCGTGCGTCTCGCGAAAAACATTGGTGACCGTGTCGCGCTGGTCGTCCGCAAGGTCAGCGAAGGGTGTATTGAGCTTTGCCTGTGCCACTGCCTCCAACGCTTCCAGCGCGGCGCGCAGCTGCTCCGGACGGCGACTCGCATCGGCCAGGATATTGTCCACGATCGCCGGATCGTCCGCACCGGGTACGCCATGTTCGGCGCTCGCCGGGATGACCATCGCCGCCAGGGCGGCCACGACGCGGCGCTCGGCGTCGCTGAAAGGATTTGTCGCTTGCTCGCTCATTCTCTGCCCTCCCCTCAATCGAACAGGTTGGCCAAGCGGCTTTTCATCTGATCGGCGACGTAGAGCGCCAGGGCCTGGATCGTGCTGGTCGGGTTCACGCCGGCGCTGGTGACGAAGATGCTGCCGTCGACGATGAACAGGTTGCGCACATCGTGAC
>JAPPPC010000585.1 GCA_028817685.1 Rhodospirillaceae bacterium | reverse complement strand
CCTCATGGCCGATCACCAGCGGCTCCGGCCGCGGACGCGATCCGTTCATCACCGACAGGTCCGAGTGGCACAGGCCTGCGCCGGCGATCTTGACGAGCACCTCATTCGGGCCTGGCGGATCGAGATTGACCTCTTCGATGCTCAGCGGCTTGCTTTCGGCGAATGGCTGCGGCGCGTCGAAACGGCGCAGGACGGCGGCCTCCATTTTCATCGGTATCGCTCCCTGATGGTCCGGCGCATGTGCGCCGTTGACATTGGCGGCGACTATAGCGCCCCGGATCGATCAAGCGAAGCGCCCGCGAATTTCATCGCCCCTGACAGGTGATCTGTGCTACTTGCGCGCGATGTCCAAAGAGTCCGCCAACATCGTGATTTGCGGCGCCGGGATCGCCGGTGTTTCCGCCGCCTTCCACCTCGCCGTCCGCAACGGCGTCAAGGGCATCGTGCTGGTCGACGAGCGGCCGCCGCTGACGCTCACCAGCGATAAATCGACGGAATGCTACCGCAACTGGTGGCCGGGACCCGGCGACGCCATGGTCGCCTTCGCCAATCGCAGCATCGATCTTTTGGAACAGCTGGCGCGCGAGACGGACAACGCGTTCCTGATGAACCGGCGCGGCTATCTGTTCGCAACCGCCGAAAACGGTGCGGCCTTGACTGCGGCAGCCCGGGAAACGACATCGCTCGGCGCGGGCGATCTACGCCACCATGTCGGCAGCGCCGCCGCGTACGTGCCCGCCCCGCCGCATGGTTTCGAGAATCTGCCGGACGGTGTCGACCTGTTCGACGATCCGGATTTGATCCAGCAGGTGTTCCCCTACCTGTCGGATACCACCACAACCGTGGCCCATGCCCGGCGCTGCGGCTGGCTCAGCGCCCAACAACTCGGCATGACGATGCTGACCCAGGCGCGGGACGCGGGCGTCACTTTACTGCGCGGCAGCCTGTCGGCGGTGGATACGAGCGGCGGCCGGATCAATGGCGTCACCGTCGAGACGGACTCCGGTACGACCGAGATCGCGACGTCGGCCCTCGTCAATGCGGCCGGCCCCTTCACCCCAGCATTGGCCCGGCTTTGCGGCCTGGAGCTGCCCATCGCGCTGGAAGGCCACGTCAAGATTTCCTTCAGCGACCCGCGCCACGCGGTGCCGCGCGACGCCCCTCTCGTCATCTGGAACGACGAGGTCGCCCTGCCCTGGTCGGAAGAGGAGCGCGAAGCCTTGGCCGAGTCGCCGGAAACGTGCGCTTTGCTCGAGCCGTTCGTTGCCGGAGTCCATGGCCGCCCGGAAGGCGCCGGCGACACCGTGCTGCTCTACTGGACCTATGAAGGCGGGTCGTCCGACCTCGTGCTGCCCGTGCCCTACGACCCGAATTATCCGGAAATCACCATTCGCGGCATGTCGGCGGTGATCCCGCGGCTCGCGGAATATTTCGATCAAATGCCGCGGCCCTATGTCGATGGCGGCTACTACGCCAAGACGCCGGAGAACCGGCCGCTGGTCGGCCCACTGCCGCTTGAGGGCGCCTTTATCTGCGGCGCCTTTTCAGGCTTCGGCATCATGACCGCGATGGCCGGCGGGGACCTGCTCGCCGCGCACATCGCCGGCACGCCGCTGCCCGACTACGCGCCCGCCTTCCTGCTCAGCCGCTATGACGACCCGTCCTATGACGCGTTGATGGCAACGGCGACCGCGTCGGGACAGCTATAAACGAGGCGCGCGGCAAGCGGGTTTCGATGTAAACTTGCCGCGGACGATCCATTTTCTGAAGAGCGACGACATGTCATTGCACCTCAACCAGTTGCACGCCGAATTGGCGGTGGAAGTCAGCGGCATCGACCTTCGAAAGCCGCTCGAGAAAGAGACCTTGGCGGAACTTCAGTCTGCGTTGGCCCGCTATCCGGTTTTGGTCTTTCATGACCAGGATCTGTCCGACGACGAGCACGCGGTATTCACCAAATCCTTTGGCCCCATCGACCCCGGCCTCGTGCTGGCCTCGAAGCGCAAACAAAGGCTGAAAAACACGGACGTGATCGATCTCGCCAACATCGATGCCGACGGCAATGTCCTCGCCGCGGACAACGCCCGCAACGTATCCTTGATCGCCAACCAGCTATGGCACAGCGACAGCTCGTTCAAACGGCCGCGGGCGCAGTATTCCGTGCTCTGCGGCATCGATTTACCGGGAGAAGGCGGCGAGACGGAATTTGCCGATCAGCGCGCCGCCTATGACGCGCTGCCGGTCAAGACAAAAACGCGGATTGAAGACTTGGTCGCCGAGCATTGGGCCTTTCATTCCCGCAACATGTTGGGCGGCGGCGATTTCATTCCGGAAGGCATGGCCATGCTGCCGCCGGTCGATTGGCCCATCGTCGATACGATCCCCGAATCCGGCCGCAAAACACTGTTCATCGGCGTGCACACGCGCGAAATCCGCGGCCTGCCTACGGCGGAGGCACGGATGCTGCTGCTCGATTTGCTGGAGCACGCGACCCAGCGCGAATTCGTCTACCGCCATGTCTGGCGGAACCATGATGTCGTGATGTGGGACAACAGATGCACGCTGCACCGCGGCCGCCCCTACGACCTCACCAAACTGCGCGAGCTGCGGCGATGCACGACCGAGTACCTTGCGGCGTAGTTCGGCGCGGTCGGCCCGAGGACGACACAGATTTTGCCCTTACAGCGTCAGATATCCGCCGTCGACGGGCACGTAGGCGCCGGTAACAAAGCCGGACATGTCGGATGCCAGGAAGATCGCCGGCCCCGCGATGTCTTCCGCCTCGCCGGCGCGGCGTAGCGGGGTTTGGGCGACGAAGCGCGCCTCCATATCCGTGTTGGCCCGGTTTTCGGCGTTCAGCGGCGTGCGGATCAGGCCGGGACCGATGGCGTTGACGCGGATACCGTCCGGCCCCAATTCCGCCGCGAGCGCCCGCGTGAACCCCAGCACGCCATGCTTCGCCACGGTGTAGGCCGCCGCATTACCGGTATGCACGAAAGATTGGATCGAGCCGATATTGACGATCCGGCCCTTGTTCTCGCGAAGCGGATCGAGGAACGCCTTGGTGACGTTGTACACCCCCGTGGCGTTGACATTCATGATGTCGTCCCAATCCTGATCCGCACCCTGGGCGGAGATGGGGGCCCGGCGGACGATGCCTGCATTGTTGACCAGAACTGACGCTGGCCCCAATTCAGCCATGACCTTGTTCGCCAGCGCGGCACAGGACGACCGATCGGTGACGTCGAGGGCGCTGTCCATCGA
>JAPPPC010000760.1 GCA_028817685.1 Rhodospirillaceae bacterium | reverse complement strand
GTTGTGGGGTCGTCGTGGACGATGAGAACGGCGAGCTTGGGGCGGGTCGCCAATATCGTTTTGAGAGGCACGTCACGCCGCCGGCTCCAGACCATTTCCGAGTTTGTGGCGGCAGCGCCGCCGGCCTTATCGAACGCGTTGCGGGTTAAGGGCAGTTCCGATCCTTGCCGCGTGACCTTTTTGCGCGATGAGGCGTTGCGGGCAGGTTTGCCGGGTCCTTTCGTCGCGGTCATGGGTGACAATCCTTTTGCGAGAGCGGCTTTTATGACCTATCCCCTTTCCGGTTTCGTTGGCGCGATGGTCGCTCGGAAATTCGTTGTTTGGAGGCTGTATAATCGTGGATTGGCCCGGGTTTCGGATAACCCAAATGAATGATTGTTCGTAAATAACTTATTGTTAAATATACGTAAATTACGAAAAAGAAGATAAAATTTTAGACGAAGCTTTTGCTTTTTCGGCACCATTCCGCCAAGTTTTTTGTCATGAGGCGCAACGGAACGCCCCGTAAGAAATACAGCGTCGGCAGGAGGCCGCGATGTTGACCCAATCCGAGATTCAAACCTACCAGCGCGACGGCTATGTCATCCCGTCGGGGTTCCGCCTTGGCGCGGCGGAATTGGCGACGTTGCGGTCGGCGCTCGAGCGGGTACTCGACGACAATCCGGATATTCTGCCGGACCGGTTGATCAATACGCATCTCGATGGCGGAAAACCCTACGGTATTCGTGGACAGCAGGCGTTCTACGCGCTGGCGCGGGACTCGCGTATTCTCGACCTGGCCGAAGCGGTGATGGGGCCAGACCTGGTACTGCTGTTCACTCATCTGTTCTGCAAGCCGGCGGATAGTGTGCGCGACGTGCCGTGGCATCAGGATGGCCCGTTCTGGCCGGTCGAGCCGCTCGCCTCGGTCACGGTCTGGGTGGCGCTAGACGATGTCGACACGGACAATGGCGCGATGCGGGTAATTCCCGGTTCGCATCGCGACTACCAACCGCACCGTCTCGTCGACCGTGCCAATTCGACCTTGAACCGCGAGATCGACGCCGATGCGATCGACGACCGCGCGGCGGTGACGATCGAACTCGAGACGGGGCAGGTCTCGTTGCACGATATCGGTATCGTGCACGGCTCCGCCGCGAACCGGTCGGGCCGGCGTCGCGCGGGCCTGGCGCTGCGCTACATGCCCGCCACCTCCCAGGTTCATCGCAAGATGCCGAACGCGGCGGCGGATTGGGACGACATGCCGGTTGAAATGGTCCGGGGCGTCAATCGCAATGCTGGGACAAATTTCGATCTGGGGGAATTCGGTCGTCCCTGGCCGGCGGCCTAGACGGCAACAGGCGTATCGCCGCTGGGAATTCTTTCGTGTTCGCGCCGGTTGATTTGGGTATGATCGCGCGCTCTTTCCTTACATTTACGGACAGAATTCCCGCATGACCGCCATCAAATCTACGCTCAAACCCCGCGCCAAGGACTTCAAGGAAAATGTGGCCACGCAAGAAGCGCTCGTTGCCGATCTGCGGGAAAAGTCGGCTGAGATTGCGCTGGGCGGGTCTCAAGCATCGCGGGAGCGCCATGTGGCGCGCGGCAAGTTGCTGGTGCGCGAGCGGGTTCGCGAATTGTGCGATCCGGGATCGCCGTTCCTCGAACTGTCGCCGATGGCCGCGTATGGCATGTATGACGACGACATCGCCTCCGCCGGAATCGTTACGGGCGTTGGCGTCGTGTCGGGCACGGAATGCGTCATCGTCGCAAATGACGCGACGGTGAAAGGCGGCACCTATTATCCGATCACGGTGAAAAAACATCTGCGTGCGCAGGAAGTCGCACGCGAGAACAACCTGCCTTGCATCTATCTGGTCGATTCCGGCGGCGCCAACCTGCCGCAGCAAGACGGGATCTTTCCCGACCGCGAGCATTTCGGACGTATTTTCTACAATCAAGCGACCCTGAGCGGCCTGGGCATTCCGCAAATCGCCGCCGTCATGGGGTCCTGTACCGCGGGCGGCGCCTATGTGCCGGCGATGTCGGACGAGTCGATCATCGTGAAGGAGCAGGGGACAATCTTCCTTGGCGGCCCGCCGCTGGTGAAAGCCGCGACGGGCGAAGTGGTCTCGGCCGAGGCGCTGGGCGGCGCGGATCTGCACTCGCGAACCTCCGGCGTCACCGACCATTTTGCTGTCGATGACACGCATGCGTTGGCGATTGCCCGCAATATCGTCTCCAACCTGAACCGGACCAAGCCGGCGCAGCTGGCGGTGCGGCCACCGGTTGAGCCGCTCTATCCGGCGGAGGAACTGTACGGCGTCATCCCGACCGACCCACGAAAACCCTACGATGTCCGTGAGGTGATCGCCCGCATTGTTGACGGCAGCGAGTTGGACGAATTCAAGCAACTCTATGGCACGACCGTTGTCTGCGGGTTCGCCCATATTTACGGCTATCCGGTGGGGATCATCGCCAACAATGGCATCCTGTTCTCGGAATCGGCACTGAAGGCGGCGCATTTCATCGAGCTGTGCTGCCAGCGCGGCATTCCGTTGATCTTTCTGCAGAATATTGCGGGCTTCATGGTCGGTGAGAAATATGAGGCCGGCGGCATCGCCAAGGACGGCGCGAAGATGGTGGCGGCGGTCGCCTGCGCCAATGTCCCAAAATTCACCGTTATCATCGGCGGTTCATTCGGGGCGGGCAATTACGGCATGTGCGGGCGCGCCTATTCGCCGCGTTTCCTGTGGATGTGGCCGAATGCGCGAATTTCCGTAATGGGCGGCGAGCAGGCGGCGAGTGTGCTGGCGACCGTGCGGCGCGACGCATTGGAGGGGCGCGGCGAGGAATGGAGTGCGGAAGACGAGGAAAGCTTCAAGGCGCCGATCCGCGAACAGTATGAGCGCGAAGGCCATCCCTACTATGCGACGGCGCGATTATGGGATGACGGCGTTATCGATCCCGCCGAAACCAGGCGCGTGCTTGGTCTCGGTATATCAACAGCGCTGAACAAGCCGATCGAGCCGACGAAGTTCGGCGTTTTCCGGATGTAGCGAGGGACCCGTTAGCGGTCGAGGCGTTCGTCGCCGTCGGCATCGTTAAAGTGATCCGCCATGTCGAAGGGGAAGTTGGCGTTGCCGGTGTCACCGGTCCCATGCTTTGCGAAGGCAAGTGCACCTTGCTGTCCGGCAAGCGGGCCGCCGGTGGGGGCGACCGGCTGAAACCGCACGTCATAGCGAGCCGTAATTCCCCTGATCCAGATATTGTCGAGAAGGCCGAAGAC
>JAPPPC010000088.1 GCA_028817685.1 Rhodospirillaceae bacterium | reverse complement strand
GATCTACGGGCGACACGCGGTTCACGCGGCCCTCGATAATCCACAACGGCGCACCGACAGGCTGGTCGCGACGGCCGAAGGGGCAAACCGGCTGCGCGACGCCTTCCCCACGCTGGATCCCGAGATCGTCGACCGCGGCACACTGGACGCCCTGTTGCCGGACCACGCGGTTCATCAGGGAATCGCCCTGCTGGCCCCGGCGCTACAGGCGACCGCCCTCGAAGACCTTTTGGTCGATCCCGGCCCCCAGGCGATCCTCGTCGTTCTCGACCAGGTCACCGACCCGCACAATGTCGGCGCCGTCCTGCGCAGCGCAGCGGCATTCGGCGCCCTGGGCGTGGTGGTTCAAGACCGCAGCACCCCGCCCGCCGCCGGCACGCTCACCAAGGCGGCGAGCGGCGCCCTGGATATCCTGCCGCTCGTCCGCGTCACGAATCTGGCCCGCGCCCTGGACCAGATGGAGGCGGCCGGCTTCTGGCGCATCGGGTTCGACGGCGATGCCGAACAGAGCCTTGGGGACGCGCCGCTCAACGGCAGGGTCGCCCTCGTCCTGGGCGCAGAGGGCGGCGGCCTGCGCCGGCTGACCCGCGAAGCCTGCGATCATCTGGTCCGGATCGACGCACCGGGAAAGCTCAAGACCCTGAACGTCTCCAACGCGGCCGCCGTCGCCCTCTACGAAACCGTCCGGCGCCAAAACACGGACCAAACCACGGGAAAGTAACGCGCGATGATCGAAAACCAGCGGCACCTGTTCGATATTCCCGAACAGGTCACCTATCTGCAATGCGCGTCCCAAACCCCGCTGCTGCTCGCCTCGGTCGCCGCCGGCAAGATCGGTGCCGCGCGCAAGGCGCACCCCTGGGGGACGCTGCGCGAAGACGCGCGCCGCGAAGCGCAGGAAGCGCGGACCTTGTTCGCCCAACTGATCGGCGCGACGGCGGACGATATCGCGCTCGTTCCGGCAACCAGTTACGGCATCGCCGTCGCCGCCGCGAATCTGGCGGTCGAGGCACAGCAAGAGATCGTCGTGCTGGAGCAGCAATTTCCGTCCAACTACTACGCCTGGCACCACCTGGCGGAAACGCGGGACGCGGCACTCGTCACGGCCGCGCGGCCGAGCGACGGCGACTGGACCGCTGCGGTGTTGGCGCTGATCGGGTCCGCGACGGCAATCGTCGCGGTGCCGCCCTGCCACTGGACGGATGGCGGCGCGCTCGACCTTGTCGCCATCGGCGCGGCGTGCCGGGCGCAGGGCGCCGCCCTGGTGGTGGACGCCACGCAATATACCGGAGCCGCGCCCTTCGACGTCGCCGCGGTGCAGCCGGATTTTATGGTCTGTTCCGCTTATAAGTGGCTGCTGTGCCCCTACACGCTCGCCTTCTTCTACGCCGCGCCGCACCGGCAGAATGGCAACCCCATCGAATTTCACGACGGCGCCCGCCAGAGCGATCCGGGCCATACGGAGAACGCGCCGGACTATGCCATGGCGTTTCGTGACAACGCCCATCGCTACGACATGGGCGAGCGCAACAACTACATCACCTTGCCGATGGCCGTGGCAGCGCTGAAACAGCTGCACGAGTGGACACCGCAGGCGATCGCGGAAACGCTCGCAGCGGTCACCGACCGGGTCGCCGCGGCGGCGACGGAGCGCGGCTACGCCGTTCCGCCGGCCGCGCACCGGGTGGCGCATTTCATGGGTCTTCGCGGCAGCGAACCGCCGCCCCGCGATCTCGACGCGCGCTGCAGCGAAGACGGCGTCTATTTCAATCTGCGCGGAGACGCCATCCGCGTCAGCCCACATCTGTTCATCGACGAGACTGATATAGACCGCTTCTTCGCCGCACTGGACCGCCATTACCGGCCCTGAGCGGGCGGACCGCCCAAATCCGTTGTTTTCCGGACCCGGTTTTTATATGGTCCGCGCGCTGCCGCAGTAGCTCAGTTGGTAGAGCAGGGGTTTTGTAAACCTCAGGTCGGGAGTTCGAGTCTCTCCTGCGGCACCATCTCGCCACCATCAATTCACTGCATGCGGGTAGCATCTTGCCTGCCGGTGTTCCCGGCGACTATGATTCATCCATGTTTGCGATCGCCCGCCCGTGTCGCGCCGTCTCAACCCCGCAAGGGTTTACGGCGCGCAAACGACCGGCTTTGGCGGCCTAGCAGTGACCTTTGCGGACAAGGAACCAAAAGATGAATGTCATATCGCCTAAGAATAAATGGATCGGCCAGCGCACCCTGCGGCCCGACGGCATCGATAAAGTCGTCGGCTCGGCGCAATATGCGGCCGATTTCTCGATGCCCGGCATGGTCTGGGGCAAAGTGTTGCGGAGTCCGCACGCGCATGCCGTGATCAAGAACATCGATACCTCCAAGGCGGAAGCGCTGGACGGCGTGATGGCGGTGATGACCGGCGACGACCTTCCCTTGCTGCCGCTGGACGTGCCGCTGCCGTCGGGACCGAACGATATGCGCTGGATCGCCCGCGGCTGCATGGCCCGGGAAAAAATCCTCTTCCATGGCCATCCCGTGGCAGCGGTCGCCGCTATCTCGAAAAGCGTTGCCCAGGCTGCGCTGGAGCTGATCGAGGTCGACTACGATGTGCTGCCGAGCGTCGTCGATGTCGACGAGGCGATGGCGGCGGACGCACCTATTTTGCACGATTGGTTGGACACCGACGGGATCGACGGGCCGACCAACATTTCCAACATCCAGACGGTCGCAACCGGCGATGTCGAAAAAGGGTTTGCCGAGGCCGATCTAGTGATCGAGCGCGATTTCAAATCCGCTGCCGTGCACCAAGGCTATATCGAGCCGCAGGCCTGCGTCGTCAGCTACAAGCCCGATGCCCAGTCCACCGTTTGGAGCAGCAGCCAGGGACATTTCATGGTCCGCAGCCTGACGGCCAAGATCACGGGCATGGCGACCGGCGATATTAAAGCCATCCCGGCCGAAATCGGCGGCGGCTTCGGCGGCAAGACCATCGTCTATCTGGAACCGGTGGCGATGGTGCTGTCGAAAAAATACGGCCGCCCGGTCAAGATGCAAAACAGCCGCGAAGAAGTCTTCCACGCGACCGGCCCGGCGGCCGGCATGTCGGCGCGCCTTAAAGTCGGCGTGACCAAGGACGGCAAGCTGACGGCAGTGGAAGGCGCCTACAACTTCCAGGCCGGCTGCTTCCCGGGCTCTCCGGTCGGCCGTGCCTGCAGTTTCTCGTTCACCTGCTACGACATTCCGAATGCCTACGTGAAGGGGCTGGACGTCGTTTCCAACCGCCCGAACGTCGCGGCCTATCGCGCCCCCGGTGCACCGCAGGGCAATTACGTGTTCGAGGCGATGCTGAACGAGATCGCCGAAAAACTCGAGATGGACCCGTGGGAATTGCGTCTGCGCAACGCCCTGCCCACCGGCAAGGCGACCATGTACGGCGCGCAAATCGGCGAAGCCGCCATCGTGGAATGCATCGATGCGGTCCGCAATCATCCCAACAGCCAGGCCAAGCTGGGTCCCAACCAGGGCCGCGGCACCGCCATCGGCTATTGGGGCAATGCGGGCGGTGAATCCAGCGCCCAGTTGAACGTCAACGAGGACGGCACCGTGCTGGCGATCACCGGGCACCCGGACATCGGCGGCAGCCGTGCCTCGACGGTCAATATCGTGGCCGAGAAGCTAGGCATCGACTATCGCGAGGTGAAAGCGCAGATCGGCGACACCAACAATGTCGGCATCAGCGCCGTTACCGGCGGCAGCCGGGTGACGTTCGCGTCCGGCATGGTGGTCACCGAGGCGGCCGACGAAGTCATCAATATCCTGACCGCCCGGGCGGCCAGCATTTGGGGCATCGACGCAGACGCCGTCGAATGGCGCGATGGCGCGGCGCACCCCGCCGGCCCGAACGCCGGTGAATTCGATCCGCTCACCCTGCCGGAAATCGCGCGGAAGGCCGGCGCGACGGGCGGGCCGATCGTGGCCGCGGTCTCCAAGAACACGACCGGTCACATGGGCGCGGTCGGCGCGCACCAGGTCGATGTCGAAGTCGATCCGGAGACCGGGACCGTCACGATCCTGCGCTACACCGCCAGCCAGGATGTCGGCCGGGCGATCCATCCGTCCTATGTCGAAGGCCAAATGCAGGGCGGCGTCGCCCAGGGCGTTGGCTGGGCGCTGAACGAGGAGCTCATCTACGGCGAGTCCGGTGGCTTGGACAATCCCGGCTTCCTCGACTACCGCATGCCCGTTGCCTCGGACCTTCCGGTGATCGACACGGTGATGGTCGACAATCCCAATCCGGGTCATCCCCACGGGGTAAAGGGCGTCGGCGAAGTGCCGATCGTACCGGTCATGGCGGCGGTGGCGAATGCGATTGCCGATGCCACGGGTAAGCGCCTCTATGAACTGCCGATGTCCCCGCCCAAGGTCTTGAAGGCGCTGGACGACTAGCATCGAGCGGATCACGATCACAGGCTATGCCGGAAGCGCCTCGCGCGTTCCCGGCATAGCCTGATATGTTTTGGGGCGGCGGTACCGCCCCATATCGACACAAAACGGAGCAGGTAGCGGCATGAGCGGCGTAACCACCTCCCTCTCCATGCGCGGCGGCGAGACCGTGGAGGCTTATATGGCCCGCCCCGAGGGCGACGGTCCGTGGCCGGGGCTGGTAATCCTGGCGGAGATCTACAACGCGAACCATTGGGTACGTGCGGTGGCGGACGGCTATGCCGAGCAGGGCTTTCTATGCCTCGCCCCGGATCTCTATTGGCGGCAGGATCCCGGACAATATCTCGACTACACGCCGGAAGGACAGCAGGCGGGGCGTGCGCTCGGCCAGGCGATGGACCTCGACGCCTTCACGGGCGACATGGCAGATTATGCGCGGGCGCTGGCCGACCATCCGGACGGCACGGGCAAGGTGGGCACGGTCGGCTATTGCCTGGGCGGCAAGCTGGTCTACCTCGCCGTCGCACGCGATGTGGTGGATGTAGGCGTCGGCTATTACGCCGTACAGCTCGACAAGTTCCTGGACGAAGCGGCGCAAGTGACCCGGCCGCTGATGCTGCATTTTGCCGAACTCGACACGCGCGTACCGCAAGAGACGGTGAGCGCGGTTAAGAAAGCGCTCGACGGCAAACCGCAGGTCGAAATCTACGACTACCTCGGCGCCGATCACGGCTTCAACCGGTTCGGCTATCCGCCCTACCACCCGCAAGCTGCGGAACAGGCGCTCGACCGCAGTCTCGCCTTCCTGCGGAAACACATCGCCTGACCGGGATCACGTCTCCGCCTGGTGAACCGCCCCGGCGGCGACCAGCTCGTCGATTTCCTCTTGCGAAAGCCCCCAGTCGGCCAGGGCCTGACGGCTGTGCGCGCCGGGCTGCGGCGACGGCGACTGGATGGCGCCGGGGGTGCGGCTGAAACGTGGGCTCGGGGACGGCTGGGTGATACCCTGATACTCGGTGAAGGTACCGCGGGCACGGTTTTGCGGATGCGCCGGCGCTTCATCGAAGGTCAGCACCGGGGCAAAACAGACATCCGTCCCCTCGAGCAATTCGCACCATTCGTCGCGGGTCTTCTCGGCGAAGATGCCGGCCAGATGGGCGCGCCATTGCGGCCATCCGGTGCGGTCCATCTTCTTCGGCATCTTCGCGGCATCGATACCCAGCCGCTCGATCAGTTCGGCATAGAATTCCGGCTCGATCGCGCCGATCGAGATGAACTTCCCGTCCTTGGTCTCGTAGGTGCCGTAGAAATGCGCGCCGCCATCCAGCATGTTGGCCTGGCGTTCGTCCTGCCACCAGCCGGCAGCACGCAAGCCGTGCGTGAAGGCCGTGAGCGAGGCCACCCCTTCGATCATCGCCGCGTCGACGACCTGCCCGGCACCGCTGCGTTGCGCCTCCAGCAGCGCGCTCACCATGCCGAAGGCGAGAAACATGGCACCGCCGCCGAAATCGCCGATCAGGGCGAGAGGTGCGGGCGGCGGGCGGCCCGCCTCGCCGATAGCGTGCAAGGTGCCGGTCAGCGCGACATAGTTCAGATCGTGGCCCGCCGCCTGCGCCAGGGGTCCCTCCTGCCCCCAGCCGGTGACGCGGCCATAGACGAGGCGCGGATTATCGCCCAAGCAGACCGCCGGCCCCAGTCCGAGCCGCTCCATCACGCCGGGCCGGTAGCCTTCGATCAGACCGTCGGCGCGCGCCGCCAGGCGCCGCACCGCGGCGACACCGGCGGGCGTCTTCAAATCCACCGCGACGGAGCGGCGGCCGCGCGACATCGGATCGACATAGCGGTCGTAGCGCCGGCCCGGCACCGCGACGCGGTCGATGCGGACCACATCGGCACCCATGTCCGAGAGCATCATGCCGCAAAAGGGCGCCGGCCCCTTTCCCGCCATCTCGACGATGCGCAGACCGCTCAGCGGACCGCTTCGAGCCGTATCTCGCTCTGTCATATCCCTCCTCTTAATTGCGGGAACACAATACTTATTTCGCCGCCCGAATTAAGTATTGTGTTCCCGCAATGCATCCGTGTCCGCGGCAACTCTCGCCCTATAAATTGAACACGTTATGGTTAAGTACCCGGGTGTCGCGAACTCCCTTGCCGCGCCAGGATCGCCATGCTAGCAGCGCTACAAGAATCAAGGAATAATCCGCCGCAGCGGAACCTCAGCCAGGGAAAACATACGGTACGGATGCCCTATCAGCTCAACAATTTGAACCTCCTGCTGGTCGAGGATGACATCGCGATGCGCGCGCTGATCCGCGACGTGCTGGACGCGTTCGACATCGGGAATATTCGCGTCGCGAATGACGGCACGCATGCCTTCAAACTGCTGAAGCAGTTCGCCGCCGATATCATCATCCTGGATTGGGTCATGGAACCGATGAACGGGATCGAGTTCCTGCACAAGGTCCGCAACGCGCCGGATTCGCCGAACCCCTTCGTCCCGGCGATCATGCTGACCGCCTACACCGATCTCGACCGTGTCATCAGAAGCCGCGACGCCGGTATCACGGAGTTCCTCGCCAAACCCTTCACGCCGGTGACCCTGTACAGCCGGATCGTAGCGGTCATCGAGGATCAACGGGCCTTCGTCAGGTCCGAGGATTTCTTCGGCCCGGACCGAAGGCGGGTCACACGCCCGTTTCCCGGCAGCGAGCGGCGCGGCGACGCTTCGGTCATCCATGTGGACGCCTCCGCCACAGCCGCGGCCGAATCGGTCTGGCAGATCTGATTTAGCGGTTGCCGTAGACCTGGTCCGGCCCTACTGGAACGCCGGCATCACCTCTTCGCCGAAGCGGCGCATGGAGGCCAAATTCTGCTCATGGTTCATGTCGCCGAAGCCGGTCTGGCACAGAAGGTGCCGGACGCCGACATCGCGCAGCTCGGCGACCTGCTCACGCACCCGGGCGGCCGAGCCGTATAGGGACCCCGTCTCCAGCACGTAGGGCACCGCCACGTCATCGGAAACCGCGGGGTCGGTCCATTTGTTCAGCATCGCCGGATCGATCTCGAAATCGTCCGGATTGTGCGCCTCGCGCACATGCATCATGTGTTCGCGGGTCTGCTGCAGCAGTCCGGCAAGCTCGTCCTCGGCCTGCGCGTCGGAGTCAGCGACATAGACGTTGCGCCACAACGCCGTCTGCGCCAGCAGCTTCTCGCGCGTCGCCGTATCATGCCCTCCCTCGTCCAAACCGGCTTCGTAGAGCGCCCAGCGATCCTTGATCGCCGACACCGGCAGCCGCGCCGTCAAAATTGGGATGCCCAGCCTGCCGCACTCGGTAAACGAGCTCGGTGATATAGCGCTGCGCCATAGCGGTGGCGCTGGTTGCTGTACCGGGCGGGGCCGAATTTCCGGCACATTCACATTGTAGTACTTGCCTTCGAACACCATCGGCGACTCGCGCCAGGCGCGCTGCAGGATCTCCAGCGCCTCCTCCATGCGGTCGCGGCTGTCGTCGCTGCGCAGCCCGTGGCCGACGAATTCGTATTCGTTGTAGATCGTGCCCTTACCGATCCCGACATCGATGCGGCCCTTGCTGAGATTGTCGAGGAGCGCCAACTGCACCGCAAGGCGCACCGGATGATGGAACGGCATCTGGACGACCGCGAAGCCGATGCGCACGCGCTCCGTCCGCATCGCCAGTGCCGAGGCGAAGGTCAGCGCGTCGTTGTAGACGCTCTCGCCGGTGAAATAATGCTCGGTCAGCCAGACATCGCTGAAACCCAGCTTCTCGGCGTAACAGACCTGGTCGATCTGTTGCTCGATCCGCGCCGAATCCTCGTCCGGCGACGGGGAAAGGGACAAGGTCAACCAACCGAACTGCATATTAACTCTCCTGATTCTAAGCGTCGCGGGCCGCTGTGATGCGGATTTCGATCAGCGATTCCGGGTTCGCCATGTTCGCCGAAATGCAGGAACGCGTCGGCGGATGCGCCGGATCGACCCAATCGTTCCAGACCCTATTGAACGCATCGTAATCGCCCATGTCCTTTAGCCAAACCTGCGCCGTCAGCAGGCGCGATTTGTCACTGCCACCTTCGGCGAGATAACCGTCGAACACCGAAAATATCTGCCTCGTCTGCCCTTCGATGCCTTCGGTCAGGTCCGACGCCAGGGTACAGATGGTCAGCCAGTCGCCATTGCCCAGCCCCAGGCAGATCGACGGCCGGCCAGCCCCCCCGATGATCCCGTAGCGCTCCATCGCCTACGCCTCGATCAGAGCGGTGACGACGATCTCCACCAGCGCTTGCGGTGAGAACAGGTCGCCGCTGACGCAGGCCCGCGACGGTGGATTCTCGGGATCGACCCAGGCGTTCCATACTGCGTTCATCGCCGCGAAGTTCGCCATGTCGCTGAGCCAGACCTGCGCCGTCAGAATGCGGAACTTATCCGTCCCGGCCTCGGCGAGCGCGGCGTCGATCGCCTGCAGGACATCTTCGGTCTGTGCCGTGACATCGCCCGACAGGTCGCGCGACACGATTCCGGAGAGATAGACCATGTTGTTGTGGATGACGCAGCGGCTCATCACCGGTCCCGGTCCCCCGCTAACGCCTGTTCGTTGTATGGCCACCGCTCGATCCTTGCTTTGGTTCGTTCGCACCATCTTAGGCCCTCCCGCGCATCGCGCAACGCGACAGCGCTTTTACAAAGCGCTCTCCGTTTAGTAGTCTCCCGCCATTCCAACGCTTTTAGAGTTCAGGATACCGGCGTCAGACAGTTCCGGTGTCCGACAAACAGTGATGAACGGAGGATTAGGATGGCGGTCGCCGAAGTAATTTCGAAAGCGGATATGAGCGATGCCGAATGGCAGACGCGGGTCGATCTGGCGATGCTGTACCGGGTCCTGGCCAAATACCGGATGACGGACCTGATCTACACCCACCTCACCGCGCGGGTCCCGGGTGAGCCGAACCATTTCCTCATCAATCCGCTCGGCTCGATGTTCGAGGAGATCACCGCTTCCAGCCTGGTGAAGCTGGACATGGACGGCAATGTCGTCGGCCCGGAGGCCGAATTCATCTTCGCCGGTTATTGCATTCACAGCGCCGTCTATATCGCCCGGCCCGACGTCATGTGTGTGACCCACACCCATACCCGTGCGACGGTCGCAGTCTCGGCGATGGAATGCGGGCTGCTGCCGCTGTCGCAGCATTCCCTCTTCCCGCTCTACAGCATGGCCTATCACGACTATGAGGGCCCGGCGAACGATCTGGCGGAGCGCGAGTCGCTGGCCGAGCATCTCGGCGACAAGATGAACATGATGCTGAAGAATCACGGCACGCTGAGCGCCGGCCGCACAATTCCTGAAGCGTTCGAGCTGACCTATTACTTCGACACGTCGTGCCAGATTCAGGTCGATGCTTTGGCCAGCGGTCAGGTATCGGAAATCCCGCCGGAGATCGTCGCCGAAGGCCACCGGCAATATAAGAAGCGCTTCGACACCGGCCAGACCGGACAGCGCGCCTGGGCCGCGCTGCGCCGTCAGCTTGACCGCGAAGGCGCGGATTACGCGACCTGATCGCGTAACGCCGGATCATGCGAAAGAGTACGATACACGCGCAAACCCGATGGTGGCCCGCCTAACCAGCGGCCACCAGATCCTATGGATTCACATCAAAGGCCGCCGGACCGGAAGGCGGCCTTTTTTCGTGCGTGAACCGTAAAGCCGCTTTCCCCCGCGCGTCATCACAAGGAGGATAGCAATGGCTGGCGAATTCAAACTGAAAGACGTCTTGCCCTGGGGCCGGAACCGGGCTGAATATGTGGCGTTTTTCGACCTAAGCGATATCGATACGGACACGCGCATTCTCGACTGCGCCGGGGGCCCCGCCTCATTCAACGCGGAAATGACGGCGGCTGGCTACGCAGTCACGTCGGCCGACCCGCTCTACCGGTTCTCGGCCACCGAGATCGCCGGGCGCGTCGACGAAACCCGCATACAGATGATCGCGGGATTACGGGCCGCGCTGCACCGTTTCGATTTCACTTGGCACGAGTCCATCGAACGGCATGAGGCAATCCGCATGGCAGCGGTGGGCGACTTTCTCGCCGACTTCGAGGCGGGCAAGCGCGCGGGACGATATCGAAGCGCCGCCCTGCCGGACCTGCCTTTCGGCGATGCCGCTTTCGACCTGGCGCTGAACTCCCATTTCCTGTTCCTCTACAGCGACCATTTCGACACCGGCCAGCACGTCGCGAACATTGCGGAAATGCTGCGGGCGGCGGCAGAGGTCCGGATATTTCCGCTCCTGGACCTCGACGGCGAGCCCTCCCGGCATGTCGAGCCGGTTCGCGCCCTGTTGGCGGAGCGTGGCTTCGACTCGGAAATCCAACAGGTCGATTACGAGTTCCAGAAGGGCGGCAACCGGATGCTGCGCGTCTATCGGTCCGGCCGGTAGGGCGTTAGGTCGATACCCGAATCGCGGCCGGCGGCGAGGTCGGCGATGATCTGACCCGTCGCCGGCCCCATGGTCAGCCCGAGATGGCTGTGGCCGAATGCCAGCAGCACATTATCGTGCTTCGGCGAACGGCTGATTACCGGCACGCTGTTCGGCAAAGTCGGCCGTCGGCCCAGCCAGATGCTCTGTTCGGTCGCATCCAGGTCACGGATCGATTCCTGAGCAAAAGGTATCATCGAGCGGATGCGGCGATAGTCCGGCGGCGCATCGACCTTCGCATATTCAACGCCCGAGGTGATGCGCAACCCGTCCTCATGCGGCAGAGTCGCGAATTTCCGGTCCATGAAGGTGATGAACCGGTTCGGCATGACGGGCGGCTTCGGCAGCATGACGTGGTAACCGCGTTCGGCCTCCAGCAGGACGCGCGCGCCCAGCTTGGCCGCGAGTTCCCGCGACCAGGCGCCAGCCGCCAGGACAATTAGATCGCCTTCATGGTCACCGGCCCCCGTCACAACGGTCCGAGGCGTTCCGTCGCGGAAGCGAACATCGCGGGCCTCGCCCCTGACGATGGTGCCGCGCTTGGCAACGAAATGTTCGGCGAAGCGCGAGACCATGCGACCGGGATTCACCGCAGTGCTCGAATCCGGCATGAAGATCGCGTGCTTGAAGATTGGCTGCAGCGCCGGTTCAAGCTGGCGAATCTCGTCCTCGTTCAATACGTCGTAGCGGCAGTCATTCTTTTCCAGCAACTCACGTTCGAAGGCGGATGCCGCAAAGGATTGATCGGTTTTGTAAACCTTGAGCGACCCGTTCGGCACGACCATCTCGCGCGTCCCGGTCTCCTCCAGCAAGGTTCCATAGGCGTCTGACACGCGGTGAATCATCGCCGCGATCGCCCGGCCGCTGGCCTCGACATTCTCGCGCGAGGAATAGCGCAGGAAGGATGTCAGGAACGGTACCAGTCGCGGCAGGTAGCGCCATTGGATCGCCAGGGGCCCTGTCGGGTCCGCCAACATCTTCGGTACCTGCTTGATGACGCCGGGAAGCGCCGTCGGCATCACCGAGCTGCTGCTGATCGATCCGGCATTGCCGTATGACGTTTGATCCGGGCTGCCCGGTTCCGCCGGATCGATGACCGTGACCGTCCAACCGTCGCGCTGCAGGAACAACGCACAGCTGATTCCGACAATTCCGCCGCCGATAACGACCGCCGTCCGACCGTCTTGTGATGTCTGATTTTGCACCGGCACCCCCGTCATTTAGAGAGCGGTACCTTCTGCCCTTCACGAAGCCGCCGTCAAGTGCGAAGCGCAGCGGTCAGAGGGCTGATAGGGTCGCTAGCCGGTTGAGAATCGCCGCGCCTTCCGCGCCATAGTCCCCCGTCAGACGTCGATCGAAGACTTCGTCGATCGCATAGAGGTGCCCCTCGACAGTGTCCCGGCGCAACTCCGCGGCTTGGTCGAGGGCGTGCAGATAGTCGTGCATCGATTTGGCGATCGCGCTGATCAACGGGTAACCGAAGGACGCGCCCTGCCCCATGAAGTTATGGGCGAAACGACGCAGCTCCCCGGCCATATCGATAGGATTATCGGACGCACCGCCCGCCAGCGTCGCGCGAATCTCCCGCATGTCGGTTTCGACCATTGATGGATAGGCCACGGCCAATTTGGCGACGGCCGCGTTTGCGGCCTCCAGCCGAGCCGGGTTCAACGCTTCCAATCCCGCGACATCCGAACGCTCTTTCTGATCGTTCATGACCACCCACCGGTATTCCAAAGGGAACTTCCGTTATTTCAACCCTATTGGGCTAGCTCTTAAAGATGGGTAAATCGCACCGAAGCACCCCGAAAGCAGCGACGATTCACGCATTTTGCCGAATTTTCCTTGCAACGCACTCTCAGCAGTCCTAAACGCAGTGATGGCAAACATTTAAGTCCGATCGTCGCTTTTCCGGTGGACACCCTGACGTTGATATCAAACGACTTGGGCCCTGCGAGATCCGTCTGATCGGCATCGGAGAAACGGCGCCCCACATGTTCCTTTATCTCCCGATCGCCGAACTTTCGGTGAACGTGTTCCTTGTCCTGGGAATGGGAATCGGGGTCGGTACCCTGTCGGGAATCTTTGGTGTCGGCGGCGGGTTTCTGATGACGCCGCTGCTTATTTTCCTCGGTATTCCCCCAGCCGTCGCAGTCGGGACCGAAGCCAATCAGATCGTCGCATCATCGGTGTCAGGGGTCCTGGCGCATTGGCGGCGCGGCAATGTCGATTTCAAAATGGGCGGCGTGCTGCTGGTCGGCGGGGTGATCGGGGCGACTTTCGGC
>JAPPPC010000590.1 GCA_028817685.1 Rhodospirillaceae bacterium | reverse complement strand
GGGCCGACTTCGATCCCGAAGCCACGGTCGCCGGCAACGCCATCGCGCCGATGGTCACCTGGGGAACCAGCCCGGAAAATGTCGTGCCGGTGACGAAAGCCGTGCCGGACCCAGCCAACGAGCCCGACCCGGTGCGCCGCAAGACACAAGAAGGCTCGCTTGACTATATGGGGCTCAAACCGGGTACGCCGATGACCGATATCGCAGTCGACAAGGTCTTCATCGGCTCCTGCACCAACGCGAGAATTGAGGATTTGAGAATCGCCGCCAAGGTCGCCAAGGGCCGCCGGGCGCAGGTCCGCACCCTGGTCGTGCCGGGCTCGCAGCAGGTCAAGCGCGAGGCGGAAGCGGAAGGGCTCGACAAGGTCTTTACCGACGCCGGAATGGAATGGCGCGAACCGGGCTGTTCCATGTGCGTCGGCATGAATGGCGACCTGCTGGAACCGGGCGAACGCAGCGCCTCGACGTCGAACCGCAACTTCATGGGCCGGCAGGGCGAGGGCGGCCGCACCCATTTGGTCGGCCCGGCGATGGCCGCGGCAGCCTCGGTCTCGGGCCATTTCGCCGATGTCCGCCAGCTGATGGAAGGGAGCAACTGATATGGACGCCTTCACGAAATGGACCGCCAAGGCCGCCCCGATCGACGCGGCCAATGTGGACACCGATCAGATCATCCCGGCGCCCTTTCTCAGCCGTATCCGCACGGAGGGCTATGAAGGCCTGCTGTTCTACCGCGTGCGCCGCACGGCGGATGGCGAGATGGACCCGGACTTCATCCTCAACCGCGATGATTTCAAGGATGCGGGGATCCTGGTTGCCGACCGCAATTTCGGCTGCGGCTCCTCGCGCGAGAACGCCGCCTGGACTCTGGTCGATAACGGCATCCGTTCGGTCATCGCGCCCAGCTTCGGCGACATCCACTACAACAATGAAATGAACAACGGCATGGTGCCGGTGATGCTCGACGCCGAAATCTGCGCCGATCTGCGCCGCCAATTGCATGCCAACCCGGGTGCGGAGATCACGGTCGATCTGGAGCGCAACGTCGTGGTCGCGCCGGACGGCAAAGAGCACGCGTTCACGATCCCCGCCTTCAACCGCGAGCGGCTGCTCAAGGGGCTGGACGACGTATCCTTTACGCTGGAGCAGGAGTCCGACATCGCGGCCTATGAAGCGAAACGGCGCGACGAGGCGGACTGGCTGTTCGAGTAGGCCGCGTCGTCAGTACCCCATCGCGCGGCTCATGCGGCGCGGGTCGGCGCCGCCTTCCAGGATGCCGGTTTCCATGTCCTGCGTGATCGCGCAGACGCCGGACGTTTTGTAGGTCATGTCCGGCAGCCGTTCGACGTCGTGACCCTTGGCGGCGAGCGCGTCGCTGGTCTTCTCGTCGATGCGGCCTTCGACCGTCAGCTTTCCGGGGAAGGCGGTGTGCGGTTCGAAACTGTCCGGCTGGCTGTGGGTCATGAAGCGGGGCGCTTCGATAGCGTCCTGCAGATCCATGCCGAAGACCTTCACATTGAGCAGCACCTGCAGCATGCCCTGGGTCTGGGTGTCGCCGCCCGGCGTGCCGAAGGGCATCGCCCATTTGCCGGGCTCGATCGCGATGGCCGGGTTGGGAGTCAGGCGCGGCCGCTTGCCGGGCGCGACGGCCGAGGCATGACCGGGCACGGCCCAGCTTTGCGACCCGCGCGACGACGGACAGAAGCCCGTGCCCGGGATGATTGGCGATTCCCAGGACACGTCGCTGGGCGTGGCGGAGAAGATGTTGCCGTCGCTGTCGACGACGCAGCAGTAGGAGGTATCGCCGGAAGGCGGCGGGCTGCCCGCGGAGATGGGGGTGGCCGCGGCGGCACCGCCATATTGCGATCCGAGCGCGCCCGGCGGCGGCATGTCCGGCCAGGCTTCGTCTTCGCGGATTTGCAGGCGGCGTTCCTCGGCATAGGTCTCCGACAGCAAGGTGTCGAGCGGCACGTCGATGAAGCGTGGGTCGCCGTAATAGCGTTCGCGGTCGGCCATCGACAGTTTCATCGCCTCGGAAACCAGATGGATGTATTCGACGCTGTTGTGGTCGTAGGCGTCGAGATCGTAACCCTTGAGCAGCGAAATCATCTGCTGCATCACCGGGCCCTGACACCAGGCATCGCAGGTATAGACGTCCATGCCGCGGAACTGCATGCGCACCGGCGCTTCGATGGCGGAGGCGTAGCTGGCCAGGTCCTCTTCGGTGACCCAGCCTTCGTTTTCGCGGTGGAACTTCACGATTGCCTGGGCGAGGTCGCCTTTGTAGAACGCGTCGCGCGCGGCCTTGAGGCCGGCGTCACGGCCCTGGCCCGCAGCGGCCTTTTCTTCATCTACCATGTACTGAATGGACCGCGCCAAATCGGTCTGCACGAAATTCTCCCCGACATCCGGGATCTTACCGCCGGGCAGATAGATTTCGGCATTCGAGGGCCATTGGGAATAGGTGTCTTCGTGCGCGACGATGTAGTCGCGCATCACGTAGTGCATGGAAAAGCCGTCGCGGGCGTAGCGGATCGAGGCGGCGGCGACATCGCCGAAGCTCATGGTGCCGTACCGCTGCAATGCGGTGATCCAGGCGTCGGGGGCGGCGGGCAGTACGGTGCGCAACAGACCTAGCGGAACGGATCCGCCGAAATCCTGAACGAAGCGGTCGATGGATGCCGCCTTCGGCCACCAGCCGAGGCCGCTGATCGTTAGCACTTCGTCACGCTCTTTCAAATAGATCATGATCGGGGCGACGCCGGCGAATTGCACCATATCGCTGTGCACGATGCCGAGCGCCATGCCCGCGGCGACACCGGCATCGACGGCGTTCCCGCCCGCTTCCAGGATGTCGAAGCCGGCCTGGGTCGCGAGAAAATGCCCCGCGGAGACCATGTACCGCGTGCCGTGGATTGTCGGTTGCAGGGGCATTGCGCCGCCTCCCGTATTCGTTTCAATGCGCCGCAAGGGTAACGGCCTTGCCGGGTGCTGTCATCACGCGCGCTGTGGTATAGGCTTTCCAACAAGGATCGCGTAGCGAAGTGGGGAGAAGCGTGATGGGTGGAACGCCGTTTGCGATGGTACCGCTACCGGCGGCGCGCAGTACCGAGAAGCCGCGCCGCAAGGGCCTGACCATGATGATGGATTGGGGCCTGCCGGTGAAACAGCAGGCGGACTGGCTCGACCTCGTCGCGCCCTATGTGGATTTGGCAAAGTTCGTCGTCGGCACGGCGCGCATGTATGACGAGGATTATTTGCTGGAGAAGATCGCGCTCTACAAAAAGCATGACGTCAAACCGTGCATCGGCGGCCAGTTCCTGGAATATGTCTACGCGACCCAAGGGCTGCAGGGCGCGCGGCCGTATTTCCAAGAGGCCAAGCGGCTGGGCTTCGATGCCATCGAGGTTTCCGACAATGTCGTGCCGCTCGACAGCCATACGCGCCAAACCTTGATCCGCACGGCGGTCGATTGCGGCCTCGAAGTGCATGGCGAAGTGGGCTCGAAGAGCGAGGATACCGGGGCGGATACCCTGATCGCACAGGCCAACGAATGTTTCGAAGCAGGCGCCGACGTGGTGCTTGTCGAAGGGGCGGAACTGCTGACCGATGGGGCGCCGAACCGGCCTGTGATCGCGGCGCTGCACGAGGGGCTGGATGTGGACAGGGTCATCTTCGAACTGATCGGACCCTGGATTCCGGGGACGCATCACTGCGACGTCTATGCGCTGAAGAAGTTCTACATCGACGAGTTCGGCCCCGATGTGAATATCGCCAATGTGATGCCCGATCAGGTGTGGGAGACCGAGACGCTGCGCGCCGGTCTGAGCGTCACCGGCCCGCCTCCGGCAGTGACGGCTGCGGAATAAGGTGCCGTTGACCGTTAACGAAGGCTACAGCTTCACGTCCTAGGCTTTTCGGGTGGTATTCCCCCGGTCTGGACTCTTTGGGACCGGTGCCCATATTGGGATATACTGAAAAGACGGAAATACGGAATCTATGTCTGAAATACCGCAAAGCGCGCAACCGCGACAGGAAGAGCTGGCCTACGATTTGGAACGGGCGCTTTCGGGCGTCGTGTCCGTCCGTACGCAGATTCCCGAAGACGCGATGACCGCGAAAATGCTTGGCACGGAGCGTGCCGGCCACGGGGTGTTGATCCGGGAAAACGGTCTGATCGTGACGATCGGGTATCTGGTGACCGAAGCGGAAACGATCTGGATCGTCGACAATAAGGGCGGTGCGACGGCGGGGCATACGGTTGCCTACGATCAGGAAACCGGCTTTGGCCTGATCCAGGCACTCGGACGCCTCGATCTGCCGGCGCTCGAAATGGGCAGTTCGGCCGATGTCAATGAAGGCGAATCGGTCGTGCTGGCCGGCCATGGGGGCCGTGAGAACGCCATCTCGGCACGGGTTCAGGCCAAGCGCGAATTCGCCGGATATTGGGAGTATCTGCTCGATGAGGCGATCTTCACCGCGCCGCCGCATCCCACCTGGGGCGGGGCCGGCCTGATCGGTCACGACGGTACCCTGCGCGGTATCGGCTCGCTGTTCGTGCAGCAGGTGATCTCCGGCGGCGATCCGGTCGACGGCAACATGATCGTACCGATCGATATCCTGAAGCCGATCATGGACGAACTGCTGACCTACGGGAAGACGCAGAAGCCGGCGCGCCCATGGCTCGGCATGATGACGACCGAGATGGATGATTCACTGGTCGTCGCCGGCGTCACCGAAGGCGGTCCGGCAGAGCGGGCCGACGTGCGGGTCGGTGACTTCGTCCTTGGCGTTGCAGGGCAGCCGGTGAAGGAATTGGCGCAAATGTTCCGCCGTGTCTGGGCCACCGGGGAAGCGGGCGTCGGCATTCCGCTGACCTTGTCACGCGACGGCGAGATGCTCGACCTGACCGTCCAGTCGGTCAACCGCGCGGACCTGCTGAAGTCCCCGCAGCTGCACTGATCTATTTTCAAACGGATCGAGCGGATTCACGCATTTCGTTGGATCGCGTAAGCGATTCCAACGAAATACGATGCGCTCTACGCCTTGTTGAAGGCGTAGATCGGGCTGCTCCAGGCCTGGAACCCGTCTTCCGTCGTCACGCAGACCCAGAGCGGATTATCGCCCTCCGGTTTCAGCGTGATTTCCAGCGCGGTCGACAGCGCCCGGTGCGGGTTCGTCTCCGGCAGACGGAAGGCGCGCAGCTTGCGCTCCAGCCCGCCGGCCTCCATGACGACATCCTCGATGCCGATATCCGACAGTGCGGCACGCAAGGTGCCGTGGTTGGTCGTCACCTCCAGGTCGCCCGATTGCTGTGGATCGATCCAGGCATCGAAACCGCCGAAATTGCCGGTAGTGATCGCGTCGAACACGACCAAGTCCGAGCCGGAGACCTCAAGCAGCCGCTCGTGGTTCCAGGCATTGATCTTCGCCATGCGCTTCACGACGGCGCCGTTGAAGCGGGCGCGTCCCTTCCAGCTCGATTCCCGGCCGCGGCCGCGATATTCCGCGCCGCTCCAGATCACCCGGATGCGTTCGCCGAGATCGGATTCGGCATAGGGCCGAACGGTCTTGAGGACATCCATGCCGTTGCGGATTTCGATCCGCTCGATCGGCGCCTGCGCCGCGACGTCCACGGAGAGCGTCACGCTGCCATCGTCGGTCTGGACGATGTCGCCCATCATGACTTCTTGCACGGTCTGCGACGTGGCCGTGTCGAAGGCCTTGGGGTCCAGATCGTAAAGCTGTCCGCCGGTGGGCAAGGTTGCGCGCACGTCGAGATGCAAGCGAGTCCCCGTCGTGCCGTAATGATGCCGTTTGCGTAGGCAGTCGAAGATACCGTCGCGGGTCAGTTCCTCGGCGTAGAAGCAGGTCAGCCCGCCATAGGCGCCGAACATTGAGACGCCGGGATAGCTCGCGCCCGGCCGGCCCTTATGGCCGTCGCTGTTGCAGACCACGCCGCTGCGATGGCCGAGGGGGAAGCCGTCCGTCAGCAGCCACTCGAACGTGCCCCAGGCGGAATGGATTTCCATCGCGGTTTCCAGCTTGGGGTCATGCGCGTATTTGATGTCCGCGTAACGGCCGCCGACATGGGCGTAGATCAGGCAGTCCTCGTCTTTCAGCGACTCGAACAGCAGGTTGGCGTTCGGCGCATCGGTGTCGAGATCCTCGCGTTCCGGCAGCAGCGCATGGCTGGACCGGTGAATTTGCCGGCCTTCCTCGCGGAAGAACACGTTGCGGTCGCCGCCGACGGCGGTGTTGCCGGACCACTCATAGCCGGGGAAGGTGACGAAGCGGCCTGGTTCATGGTGATAGGCCGTCAGTTCATTGAGGAAGGCCCAGAAGGCGTTGTTGACCTGGAAATCGTTCGCCTGATGGCTGGTGACGTCCAGGAAGGCCTTGTTGCGGGCGAAGTCGAAATAGGAGCGCGAAGTGCCGATACCGATCGACTCGCCGCTCTGCCCATGCAGGTCGCCCCAATAGCCGCTGTACTGGCCCTCGCGGATCATCATCGGATGCGACTCGCAGACGACGTCGCCGCTGTCCGCGTCGCGCACCGTGATGCGCAGCTCGCCCGGCTGGTCGACGCTCAACCCCTCGAAAGTGACCGACCGCTCGCCGAGCGGATAGTCGAACCGCTCCGGAAGGTTGTTGACCGGCACGGTCGTGTCGAAGACGAAGCTGCCTTCGGCATGTTCGGTCGGGTTGCCCCATTTGTCTTCCGCCTTGAGGCCGAAGATGAAGCTTTCGCCGGGCCGGCGCAGGCTCGAAAGCACCGCGCGCCACGTGGCCGGCTGGCCCGGGACGATGGAGATGCTGGGCGTATTGGGGATTGGCGTGAAATGGCCGACGGCGCAGACATCGGCCAGCACTTTGAACTCGAAGCCCTTCTCGACGAAGGTCTGCATCTGCATGCCGGGCGAGCCGAACCGGGTGTCGCCGAAGGTGATGGTGATCGTGTCGCCTTCGCTCAAATAGCCGCCGGAGACGCCGATGGTCAGCGCCTTCCAGCGCGGCCGTGCGCTGGCCCCGCGGCGGCTGTACTCGACCGACAGGGTGGCGCCGTTGCTGGCCTCCGCGGTGACGTAGTTCGGCGCGGTCGGATCGTTGGTCTGGAGCCTTCCGGCATCGCCCATGGCGCGGAAGACGACGCGGATCGCGCCGCTATCGTCCAGCCCGAAGCGCCCGACCGTATAGGTCAGGGAAAATGTCTGCAGGCTGCGTACCTCGAACGCGCCTTTCGGCGTGATCTCCACATGCCCATAGAGAACGGGATCTTCGCCGGGCTGGACGTTCGACCAGCCTTCGCCGACGAGATGCGAATCGACGATCGACTCGCCGCCCTTCAGTTCTGATTTACTCGTGCTCGCGGGGGCCCCTGTGTCCGGCATGGCGCATTTCTCCTGTAGCGGAATTCGTTGCGCCTATCCTTCGCACATCCAGCCCCTTGGGGACAACCGGCGACAGCAGATCTAGGCTGCGAGGGTCGATACGCCGGCGAGGCGCGGAGCCTCCTGCTTGAAGAGGCGGATGACCTCGTCCATGACGGCGCGGACATTCGGCAGTTGGCGCAGGTCGGGGTGCACGATGATGTGCATGTCGCTTTCGACACCCTGAAGGGGCGGCGTCAGACGCACCAGGCTAGGGTCCGCGTCTCCGGCGAAGCAGGGCAGCACGCCCAGCCCCGCACCCTTGCGCACCGCTTCGTGCAGGACCAGCCCGTTATTGACGCGGACCGCTGCCTTCTGTCCCTCGAGATGGTCGCGCATCCAGGCCTGGCCGGCGAAATATGTGTGATCGTCGTCGAAGGAGACCCAGTTGCAACGCGCATACCGTTCCGGACCTTGCGCCTGCGGATTCGCCTCCACATAGGCTTTCGAGCCATAGACGGCGTAAGACAGCACGCCGAGTTTCCGGGCCACGAGCTCCGGCGATTCCGGCAGGCAGGCGCGGACCACGAGGTCGGCCTCACGCTTCGACAGGTTGGCGTTTACATGCGCCATGGAGATTTCGATCTCGATCTCGGGCAGCCTTGCGCGCACTTCCGGCAGATGGTTGGTCAGAAACTGCGCGGGCGTTTCGAAGACGGAAAGGCGCACCGTGCCGCTCACCTGATCTGCCAGCGATGCCTGGCGCCGCTCCAGCGTTTCCGCCGCGCGCTCCATCTCCTCGGCGATCGGTAACAATTCCGCGCCGGCCGCGGTTTGGACGAATCCGTCCGGCAGTCGGTCAAACAGCCGCGCCGACAGGTTTTCCTCCAGCTGCGACAGGCGGCGGCCCACGGTGGGCTGCGTGACCTTCAGATGCCGTGCGGCGGCGGAGAGACTGCGATGCCGCGCAACCGCCAGAAACACCCGCATATCGTCCCAGTTCAGCGCCATGACCACTCCTCTTTCTCGGCCGAATAATCCGACAATTCCGGTCGAATCGGCCTATAAAATTATTTATAGAAGCTATGCGAATTTCTGTACTGTGCAACAGAAATTTTTGGCATAAACCTCTATTTGCGAATTATTCGCATTTGAAAAAGACGCGTTGTGTGGAGTGGCAGGCATGTATTTCGATCGTCGGTTATGGGGGTTCACGAAAGGGGTCCGGGGCCGGATTTGCGGCGCTGTGGCGATCGGGATCCTCGCCACTTTATTCGGAATTGCGCGCTTGGCATTGCTCGGCTGGCTGATCGCCAAGGTGTTCCAGGGCGTGCCTTTGGACGAACTCGTGCTGCCTTTCGCCGCTGTCGCCGCGGTCATGATCGTTCGCGGCTGGCTGGAATATCTGCGCACCATGGTCGCGCACGACACGGCGGCCAAGGTCCAGGTGCATCTGCGCACCGTCATCTTCGACAAGGTGACCGAGCTGGGCCCGGCGCATTTCGGACTGGAGCGGACCGGCGACGCGATCATGGCGATGATCGACGGTGTCGAACAGCTGGAGATCTATTTCGGCCAGTATTTGCCGCAGCTGATCATTTCGGCGCTGACCCCCTTCATGATTTTCGGGTTCGTGATGTTCCTCGACTGGCCGGTCGCGCTGGTCATGCTTGCTGCCGCGTTGATCACATTGATCGCACCGCAGGCCTTCCACAGTTGGGATCAGAAGAACAGCCTCGACCGGTCGCGGACCTACAAGGCGTTCGCGGCGGAGTTTCTCGACTCCGTGCAGGGGCTGGCGACCCTGAAATCCTTCGGCCAGAGCGGCGCGCGGGCCCGCACGCTGAAGCAGAAAGCGGACGATGTCTTCCGCTCGACCATGTGGGTGCTGGCCACCAACTCGCTCGCCCGCGGCATCACCGATACGGGCATCGCGGTCGGCGCCGCGGCAACCCTCGCGCTCGGTGCTTTCCGAGTCGTCGACGGGGACATGAGCCTGGCCGCGCTGATCATGATCTTGATGATGGGTGTCGAAGTGTTCCGGCCGCTGCGCGATATGCGTTCGCTGATGCATAACGGCATGGTGGCGCAAGCCTCGGCCCAAACGATTTTTCATCTGCTGGACTCCAAGCCCATCGTCACAGAGCGGCCGCAAGGCGCCAACGCCGAACCGTTATCGCCAACCGTGACGTTCGAAAATGTCACCTTCGCCTATCCGAGCAGCCGGCGCACCGCGCATGAAGGACTCGATTTCGAGGTCGCGGCCGGGGAGCGGGTCGGCTTTGTCGGCCCCAGCGGCGTTGGCAAGTCGTCGATCGTTCGCCTGTTGCTGCGCTTCTATGACCCGACCAAGGGGGCCGTGAAGATCGGTGGCCGCGATTTGCGCGACCTCAGTTTCGCCGAACTGCGCAGCCAGATCGCCGTGGTCAACCAGGACACCTATCTTTTCCATGGCACGGTCGCGGACAATCTGCGCGTGGGCAAGCCGGGCGCATCGGTGCAGGCGCTGGAAGAGGCCTGCCGCGCCGCCAATGCGCATGAATTCATCGCAAAGCTTCCGCAAGGCTATGAAACGGTGATCGGCGAACGGGGTATCCGCCTTTCAGGGGGACAACGCCAGCGTATCGCTATCGCCCGGGCCATCTTGCGGGACGCCCCGATCCTCGTGCTTGACGAGGCGCTGTCCGCGGTCGATGCGGAAAACGAGGCGATCATTCAGGACGCGCTCGACCGTCTGATGGAAGGCCGCACGACCCTGATCTTCGCCCACCGACTGTCCAGCGTCATCGACGCCGACCGCATCCTCGTGCTCGACGGTGGGCGCGTCGCGGAAACCGGTCGGCACGGCGAACTGATGGCCCGGGGTGGCGTCTACCATCGGTTGATGGCCGAACAGGCGGCGGAGACCGCCCGGGTCGATGCGCCGGTCGGCGGCGGCGGCGCGCTCGCGACCGGCGAAAGCGTACAGCCGACCTACAGCGAGGAGGCGCAGTTCGCGCCGACCGACGCTATCGTCAAGGCGGAAGGTCTCGGCTGGTTCGCGGCGGCGCGCGAGTTGATGAAGCATATCGGCCCGTACCGCGGCAAGCTGATGATGACGTTCTTCTTCGGCGTGACCCGGGTGCTGGCGTTCATCGGCGTTGGCGCCATCGGTGCGTTGGCGGTCAGGGCGGTGAAGGGCGGCGAACCCTTCGAGACCTGGCTGATCGTCCTGGCGGTCATGGCGCCGGTGGCGGGTATTTTCCACTGGTTCGAATCCTGGCTTGCGCACGACATGGCGTTTCGTCTGTTGGCCGAGATGCGGATTGCGCTGTTCAATAAACTCGACCGGCTGGCCCCCGCCTATATGGTCCGGCGGCGGACCGGTGACATGGTGGCGATGGCGACGCACGATGTGGAGCTGGTGGAGTATTTCTTTGCCCATACCATCGCTCCGGCCTTCGTGGCGGTGCTCGTGCCGGGACTGGTCATTGCGGTGCTGCTTGCCTTCGGGGGGCAGATCGCCGCCGCGCTGGCGCCGTTCCTGTTGATCGTTGCGCTCAGCCCGTTCTTCATGCGCAAGCGCGTGGATACGCTGGGCTCGAAGGCGCGCGAAGCGCTGGGCGAACTGAACGCCCATGCGGTGGATACGATCCAGGGGCTCGGCGAAATCATCGCCTTCCAACGGATCGGCGAACGCCGTCAGGAATTGATCGAGCGGACTGAGACCCACCACAAGATCCGGCTGCCGTTCTTCCGCGACCTCACTCTCCAAACCGCGCTACTGGAAGTGGCGACCGGCCTGGGCGGCCTGGCGGTTATCGTCGCCGGCGCGAGTTTGGTCGCCGCCGGGACGTTGGAGAGCGGCGTCCTGCCCCTGCTGACCCTCCTGGCGATGTCGGCCTTTCTGCCGATCTCGGAAATTGCCAATGTCGGGCGGCAGCTTGCTGATACGCTGGGATCGACGCGCCGGCTCTACGCGGTCGATAACGAACCCGTTCCGGTGACCGATGGTCCCGGTGTCGGCACGGTTGACGATACCGGTGGACTGACGATCGAGCTGGACGATGTCGACTTCCAGTACGAAGCGGGCAACCGCCGCGCCCTGCAAACGGCCCGGTTCGAAGCGCCGGCCGGAAAGACGGTCGCCCTTGTCGGCCCGTCGGGTGCAGGCAAGACGACCATCGCGCACATGCTGATGCGGTTTTGGGATCCGGAGCACGGCGTCATCAAGCTGGGCGGACACGATCTGAAGGATTACGCGCTCGACGATCTGCGGCAGCGTATCGCGCTGGTCGCCCAGGACACCTATCTCTTCAACGATACGCTCCGCGCCAACATCCTGATCGCCGATCCGTCCGCGGACGAGGCGAAATTGATGGACGCGCTGCGGCGCGCGTCGCTCGGCGACTTTATCGACGGATTGCCGGACGGACTCGACACCAAGGTCGGCGAACGCGGTATGCGTCTGTCCGGCGGGCAGCGGCAGCGGGTCGCCATCGCCCGCGCGTTCCTGAAGGATGCGCCGGTATTGATCCTCGACGAGGCGACATCGCATCTCGATGCGGTCAACGAGAAGGCCGTGCGCGAGGCGTTGGAAGAACTGATGGCCGACCGCACGACCATCGTCATCGCCCACCGGCTGTCGACGGTGCGCAGTGCCGATTTGATCGTCGCGCTGAACGAAGGTCAGGTGATCGAGACCGGCACCCACAATGAGCTGCTGGCCAAGGGCGGCCTTTATGCGCAGCTGGTGGCGCACCAGCTTGCCGGGGCCGCCGGCCGCAGTGCGGCGGAGTAAAGGCGATGAATGCTTACGTTATGATGATGGTGTTGGCGGATACCGGTTGGGGCGACGACCCGGAATTGGAAGCGCCGCAATCACGCCAGCAGAGTTCCGAACCGTTTGGCCGGCGAGAACGCACAAACCGTCGCGCTTGGTTTCGAAGGTTTACGCCGCAGCGCGTACTTTGCCGCCCTTGACGGTCGTGCGTTGCATGTAGCGACGTTGCGGCAGCCAGTAATCGTCGATGGCGAGATGTTGGGTCTGGATGTTGTCCCAGATCAGCAGATCGCCAACCCGCCAACGGTGGCGGTATGTGAAGTCCGGCTTGATCGCGTGTTGGCAAAGCTGTTCAAGCAAGGGGCCGCCTTCGGCTTCGGGGATATCCACGATCTTTTCCGTGGTGCCGTCATTCACGAAAAGGATCGGCGCGTCGGTGAAGGGGTGGGCGATCACGATCGGGTGGATGCAGGGCGGTACCCGGTTCTTTTGCGCGTCGGAGAGGGGCCTTAGCCCCTGTCGGCCCGGCTTGCTGACCGCGTTGATGCGGTCGTAGATGTAACCGTAGCGGTGCAACGCCCGCAGATCCGCGATTTGTTCCTTCGTGCTGTCCGGGAGCGCGGCATAGGCGAGGCGTGTGTTGGCGAAGACCGTGTCCCCCAGCGGGTTGCCGGTGTCGTCCTGCGGCACTTCCAGCGCGTGCAGCAGCGAACAGCGGCTCGGTTCCGCCATATAGGAAAGGTCGGTGTGCCAGACCCGGCCCGCCTCCGCCAGGCCGAGTGGCTTGCCGTCATCGTCGATGCAGTTGGAGATGCGATAGATTTCCGGAAAGCCCGGCAAGAGGAAACTCCCCTGCACATGTACCTCCAGATCACCGAAACGGCGGCTGAACGCGATGTGCTGTTCCGGCGTCGTCTGCTGCTGGTCGCGCACGATCAACAGGGCACGGTCGTGCAACGCCGACTCCAGATTTACAAATTCTTCATCGCTTAGCGGTCGACTAAGGTCGAGACCGGTGATTTCAGCGCCAAGAGGCTCGTCCAGCGGTGTGATGTCTATCATCTCGGTATCTCTGACAAGGGAGGCATAAAG
>JAPPPC010000528.1:1630-13229 GCA_028817685.1 Rhodospirillaceae bacterium | reverse complement strand
ACGGGCGCATTGCCCGGGGCGACGGCGTAATTGCCCAGGCCTGGTTCGAAGAACTGACGGCGCAATACCAGCACGGCGTACTGGGCGACGCGATCGAGGCCGAGGTTTTGAAAGTGCGCCTGCAGGACGGCGCCGTGCTGGCGCACAAACTCCCCAGCTATTCGGTCTATGAAGATCTGGAGCCGCGCATCATCGATCTGAACGGCGAGGAGATGGTGCTGGCGGTGCGCGCCTATCTGAGCGCCGGGGCGGCAATCGCTGTTTATCGCGTCGCCGACGGAAAGCTGCAGCCGGTGGCCGAGGCTGACCCGATCGGCATCCCGTTCCGTTGGCTCAACCCCGTCGGCGCCGCCGACTTCGATGGCGATGGCGTTACCGAGGTCGCGGCCGTGGTGACGCCGCACCTGTCCGGACGTCTTACGCTCTACCAGCGGGATGGAACCAAATTCGAACGGGAGGCCGAGCGCAGCGGCTATTCCACCCATTTCATCGGCTCGACCGTGTTGGATATGAGCGTCATCGAGGATGTGTATGGCGACGGCGTTCCCGACATCACCCTGCCTTCGCTCGACCGCGACCGGCTGGCCGTCGTGAGTTTCGCGGGCGGCACGCCGCGGGAACTGGGATCGATGCAATTGCGCTCCACCATCGTGACGTCGCTGATTGCCGCCGACCTTGACGGCAAGGGCGCCTTGGACCTGGTCTATGGGCTGCGCAACGGCGAATTGATGGTGATCCGGCGGTAGGCGACCAACGTCCTTGCCCCGCACGGCCAAACCCGCTACCAAACCGCGTTCTGCGGAAAAGGAACGGGTTTTAGAACGGCGCTGCCATGACCGACGCTGGTACGAAAGCACTGCTGCCCGATGGGCTGCGCGACGGCTTGCCGCCGGACGCGGCGCACGAGTCGGCCATCGCCGCACGGCTGGTCGAGGCGTTCGGGCGTTTCGGCTATGCCCGTGTCGAGCCGCCGCTGGTCGAGTTCGAGGACACCTTGCTGGACGGCGCGGCGGCGTCGATCGCCAACGCCACCTTCCGCCTGATGGATCCGGTCAGCCAGCGCATGATGGGCGTGCGCGCCGACATGACGTTGCAGGTCGCGCGGATTGCGACGACGCGTTTGGCCAACGCGCCGCGGCCCTTGCGGCTCGCCTATGCGGGGCAGGTGCTGCGGGTCCGGGGCAGTCAGTTGCGGCCGGAGCGCGAATTCCGGCAGGCGGGGGTCGAGCTGATCGGTGCGGCGGAAGCCGCTGCCGACGCGGAAGTGATCGCGCTGGCCGCCACCGCGTTGTCGGATGCCGGTGTTGCGGATATCTCCGCCGATATCAATCTGCCGACACTCGTGCCCGGGCTGTGCGAGGGGCTGGAACCCGCCGCACGCGACCGCTTGCGCGTGGCGCTGGACCGCAAGGATACGGAGGCCGCTGCCACCGAAGGCGGAAACCTGTTCGCCCAACTGCTGGATGCGACCGGACCGGCACCGACGGCGCTCGCGGCGCTGCAAGCCATCGACCTGCCGCCGGAAGCCGCCGCGGAACGGGCTCGGTTGGCCGAGGTGGTGGATCTGGTACAGGCGGCCCGGCCCGACATCATGATCACGGTCGATCCCGTCGAGCATCGCGGCTTCGAATATCACTCCGGATTGAGTTTCACGCTTTTCGCGCGCGGGGTGCGCGGTGAAATCGGGCGTGGCGGGCGGTATCGTGCCGGCGCCGGCGAGACGGCGACCGGATTCTCCCTGTTCCTGGACAGCATCATGCGGGCGGTGCCGACCATGCAGCCGCCGTCGCGGCTGTTTCTGCCTTTTGGCATCTCGGCCGACACGGCCGCGGCGGTCCGCGCGAAAGACTGGATATGCATCGCGGGCCTCGGCCCGGTCGAAGATGCGCGGGGCGAAGCGCGGCGGCTCGGCTGCACCCACATTCTCGAGAACGGCGAGCCGGTTGCGCTCGGCGACGGTTGAAGGAGTTACATCAGCAATGACTAATGTCGTGGTCGTCGGCTCGCAATGGGGCGATGAAGGCAAGGGTAAGATCGTCGATTGGCTTTCCGAGCGCGCCGAGGTCGTGGCGCGGTTCCAGGGCGGGCACAATGCCGGCCATACGCTGGTCATCGACGGCAAGACCTACAAGCTGAGCCTGTTGCCGTCCGGCGTCGTTCGGCCCGGCAAGCTGTCGATCATCGGCAATGGCGTGGTCATCGACCCCTGGGCACTGATGGAGGAAATCGACCGGCTCTCGGAAGAGGGGGTGACCTTGGAGCCGGGAAATCTGGTCGTCGCGGAGAATGCGGCGCTCATTCTGCCGCTGCACAGCAATTTGGACCGGGCGCGCGAGGAGGCACGCGGTAACGCCAAAATCGGCACGACCGGCCGCGGGATCGGTCCCGCCTATGAAGACAAGGTCGGCCGCCGGGCGATCCGGGTCTGCGACCTGACGGATCGTGAGATCCTCGAGGAGAAGCTGAAGCACCTTCTGTTCCATCACAATGCGATTCTGCGCGGCCTCGGCGAGGGGGAAATCGCCGCGGACGGGTTGCTGGACCAGCTTATGGAGATCGCGCCGCGCATCCTGCCCTATATGGGGTCGGCCTGGCAGCTGCTCGACAAAGCGAACAGCGAGGGACGGCGGATCCTGTTCGAAGGCGCGCAGGGTGCCCTGCTCGATATCGATCACGGGACCTATCCCTATGTGACGTCGTCGAACACCGTCGGCGGAGCGGCGGCATCCGGCTCGGGCTTCTCCGTGCGCAACCTCGGCTACGTTCTGGGTATCACCAAGTCCTACACGACGCGGGTCGGATCCGGACCGTTCCCGACGGAGCTGGAGGACGCCACGGGCGTGCTGCTGGGCGAGCGAGGACGGGAATTTGGAACGGTCACCGGGCGGCGCCGGCGCTGCGGATGGTTCGACGCGGTGCTCGTCCACCAGGCGATCAAGGTGGCCGGCATCGATGGCATCGCCCTGACCAAGCTCGACGTGCTGGACGGGCTGGAGACGATCAACATCTGCACGGGCTACGAGATCGACGGCAAACCGTATGACTATCTGCCAGCGTCGCCGACCCTCCAGGCGGCGGCAAAGCCGGTCTATGAGACCTTGGAAGGGTGGGACCAAAGCACGGAGGGTGCCCGCTCCTGGGCCGACCTTCCGGCGACGGCGATCAAGTATATTCGGCGAATCGAGGAGCTTATCGAGGCACCGGTGACCTTGCTCTCCACCAGTCCCGAACGTGACGACACGATCATGGTGCGCGATCCTTTTGCCGCCTGAATTGTCCAAGGCTTTGTAAAACGGGTGTCCGGCGCGCGAATTCCGCGTGCCGGAAGCGTCAAGCGGTTGGAAAATAGCGTTTATTGCGCGAAAGAAAGTTTCCGTTAACCATTTCCTGTATATTGATTCCGGTTGAACTGCCTGCCTATTCGGCAGGCGAAAGTATCGACGGGAACGGCAAGCATGGCGAATGGAGATAACGCCAGGCGGGTGAGACTGCGCGATCGCTATGAGATCGCCGTGGACGAGCCGTTGCCGAATTTCGACAATCCGCCCGCCGTGGCGCACAAGGTGCGGCATGTCCGTGACGATCGACGCGATCTCATTGGGCTGATTTGCGATCCCAAAATGCCGACACGGTTCGATCTGATCAGCCCGCTGAGCCGTATCGATGCCCCCTATTTCATGAACATCCGGGACTGGGGCATCGTCGATTGGCCGCCGGAGGGTCGGCGCTGCCCGGTCTTTATCTTCGACCGTCCCGAAGGCGAGCGATTGTTGTCTTCGCCCGATGCGTCATTCGAGCCCATGCGCGAAGAGACGATCGTGGATCAGTTCGTACATCCGGTCTATCAAATCCTGCGTGACTTCCGGGATCAGGACATTACCCATCGTGCGATCCGGCCGACGAATATTTTCCGCGGCGGTTCCGCACAGGGCCGCTTCACGTTGGGCGAATGCGTGACCGCGGCGCCGGCGATCGCGCAGCCCTTTATTTTCGAACCGATCGAATCCTGCCTGTGCATGGCCGCCGGCCGTGGCCCGGGGAGCCTGCTGGACGATATGTACGCCATCGGCGTCACCATCCTGACCTTGCTGACGGGGCAAATTCCCTGCCAGGGCATGAGCGATGAAGAGGTGCTCGAGGCCAAGCTCAGCAAGGGCTCCTACGCCGCCCTGGCGCAGCAAGCCCGGATTACGCTGACGGTCATGGAAGCGTTGCGCGGGTTGCTGAACGACGACCCGCTTGAACGCTGGACGCTGGAAGATCTCGGCATGTGGGCCAATGGCCGCCGGGGCAGCCCGATCCAGCAGGCCGTGGAATCGCGGGCCGCGCGGTCATACTCGTTCATGAACAAGGACCATTATACCTGCCGGGAACTGGCCCAAACCATGTCCGAAAATTGGGACATGGCGATCAACATTATTCGCGACGGTTCAGTGGATACCTGGCTTCGCCGCGCCTTGGGCGACGACGCCAAGGTCAACGCGATGAACGAGGCCAAGACCGTTCCGGCCGATATGGACACCGACGACAATCTGGTCGCGCGGTCCTGCATTGCCCTCGATTCCGCGGCGCCTATCCGGTATCGCGGCTTCCGCGCGAATGTCGACGGATTCGCGAATGTCATCGCCATGCATGGGGAAAGTTCCGGAACGCGCAACGAGTTCGCGCAGATCATGCAATACAATTTGCTGGGTTTCTGGGACGAATGTCAGCCCCGCACGCGGGTCGAATATGTCGGCCTGTATCGCGATCTGCGGCGCGGCCGTGAGGTTATGACGCGCACCGCTACCGGCGAAGGCATCGAGCGGGTCATCTACGACCTCAACCCGCATGTTCCCTGCAAGTCGCCCCTGATCGATCCGTACTACGTCATCGAAATGGACCAGTTATTGCCTGCAATGGAGACCATGGCCGGTGACGCGCCGGACACACGGCACCTCATCGACCGGCATTTGGGGGCATTTATCGCCACGCATTTCACCAGTCACCGCGGGACCGAACTGCGCGATATCGACAATCAAGCCGACCCCCATCTCCCATTGCTGGCTTCCGTTCGCCTGTTGTCGAACATTCAGGAGAAGAGTCGGAGGGTTACGCCCTATCCCAAACTCTGCAAATTGTCGGCGAAGATACTTGAGCCGGCGATCAAGCGGTTCCACAACCGCGGTACCCGCAAGCAGGTCACGAAAGCAATGGAGGAGGCCGCGGCGTCCGGACGCCTGCTCGAAGTGCTGAACGTCATCGACAATGTCGATGTCATCAACAATGACGAATTACGATTCCGCGATGCGATGAACGAATACGCGCTTGCTTCCAGCCGGCTGGCGCAGTTGGAGGCGGACAAACACAATAGGACCAACATCGCGCGCGAGTTGGGGGCGCAGGTGTCGTCATTCGTCTCTGGCGTGATGACGACGATTGCATTGATCGGCATTTTCGCCGCGTCGTTCTTGTTTTAGGGACCCATGGCAAAGAAACCGGCAAAAAAGAACGCGAAAGCAGCGAAATCGTCAGGGGCCGGCAGCCTGCTGGCCTGGATTCTGGTGCCCATCATCGGCATTCTGGCCCTGCCGACGGTGCTGTTGTTGGCGGTCGGCATGGCGCCGACGCTGGTCGCGTTTTTCATCGTCGATCGGCATCCCGCAAAGTACTCGACACGGGCGGTTGGCTATCTGAATTTTGCCGGATGTCTGCCTTACGCCATCGATCTGTGGCGCAGCGGTGGTGTCTGGGACTTCGAAACACTATTCCTGATCATTACGAATCCGTTCACGCTCTTGGTGATGTACAGCGCGGCCGCGGTCGGTTGGATCGTCTTGTTCGCGGCGCCGCCGGTCGTCGCGGCGTATCTCGCCGTAACCTCGGAGATGCGGGAGAAGCAGCTCAAGGCACGGCAGAAGGATCTCATTTCGCATTGGGGGCGAAATGTCCGGCTTGGTGTCATGGGGGCCGAACTCGAAGACGATGACGACGAGGAAGAGGTGCCTGCCGGGGAAGGCGAAGACAAGGAGACCGCTGCAGAAGCGGCGCCTTCGTCTTAGATTTTCCGACTTTGAAAAGGTTAGATCAGATCGAGCGGATTCACGCATTTCGTTGGATCGCGTAAGCGATTCCAACAAAATACGATCCGCTCTAGAACCGCTGGATCACGCAACGTGACCCAGCGGCCAGGTAAACCCGGATTGCCTTAAGCGGACGCCGCGAGGCGCTGTTCGACGGCCGCGTTGCGGATCGCCTTCTGCAGTTTTTCGAAGGCGCGTACTTCGATTTGCCGCACCCGTTCCCGGCTGATGCCGTAGACCTGGCTCAAATCTTCCAAAGTCGTCGGATCATCCTTGAGGCGCCGCTCGGTGAGGATGTGACGCTCGCGCTCTTTCAGCGTTTGCAGCGCATCCTGCAGCAGGGCGCGGCGCTTCGTCAGCTCCTCGCTCTCGGCGATGACGACTTCCTGGCTTTCCGAATCGTCGACCAGCCAATCCATCCATTCGCCTTCGCTTTCGGCGCGCAGCGGCGCGTTGAGCGAATGGTCGCTGCCGGCGAGGCGCCGGTTCATCGACACCACGTCATGCTCGGGAACGCTCAGCTCCTCGGCGATCTTCTTGACCGTTTCGGGCGCCAGATCGCCTTCTTCGATCGCTTCGAGACGGCCTTTCAGCTTGCGCAGGTTGAAGAACAGCTTCTTCTGCGCTGCCGTGGTGCCGATTTTCACCAGCGACCAGGAATGCAGGATGTATTCCTGGATCGACGCCCGGATCCACCACATGGCGTAGGTTGCCAGACGGAACCCGCGCTCGGGATCGAAGCGCTTAACGGCTTGCATCAGGCCGACATTGCCTTCCGAGATCATCTCGTTGAGCGGCAGGCCGTAGCCGCGATAGCCCATCGCGATCTTGGCCACCAGACGCAAATGGCTGGTGACCATCTTGTGCGCGGCCTTTACGTCGCCATGCTCGCTGAACGAGCGGGCCAGCATGTATTCCTCGTCCGCCGTCAGCATCGGGAACGAACGGATTTCGTTCAGATAGCGCTGCAGATTGCCCTCGGGGCTGATCGTGAGGCTGGGAAGCGTGCTTGTGCTCGTGCTCATACCGGTGGAACTCCTTGTTCATATGCACCGCGCCTTTGCGGCGACATATGCACCCTAATCATCGATTGTGTCGTATTTATGGTCGGAAGGTCCGATTTTCAAGGTTTCCCACTAAATGAATGTGATTTTTCAAGGGGCACACTCATGGTTGGAAATTTTCTGTCAACTCTATGATATCATTTGGTAATTTACTTTCAATCCGGATACGTTCCCCGCTCTTCGGATGATCAAAGCCGATCACGCTAGCGTGTAGTGCCTGGCGAGGAAAACGGCGTACGAATTCGGCAGAACCCCGTCCTAAACCATACAATCGTGCGGCGCTGATCCGGCCATATAAGGGGTCGCCGACCAGCGGGTGTCCCGCGTGGGTGCAATGGACCCGTATCTGATGCGTGCGGCCGGTTTCGAGGCGGCAGGCGATCAGGGCGGCCCGGAGGCCGAACCGCTGCTCCACCTCGTAGTGGGTGCGGGCCGGCTTGCCGCGCGTCTCCTCCACCACGGCCATCTTCTTCCGGTTGCGGGGGCTTCTGCCGATATTGCCCTCGATAACGCCCGCGGCCGGCGAGGGCGATCCCCAGACGACAGCCCGGTACACCCTGTCGATCGTGTGGTTCGCGAACTGCGCGGCGAGCCCGGAATGGGCCGCATCGTTCTTGGCCACCACAAGAAGGCCGCTGGTATCCTTATCGATGCGGTGCACGATGCCGGGACGGCGCACGCCGCCAACGCCCGACAGGCTGTTCCCGCAATGCGCCAGCAGCGCGTTGACAAGGGTGCCGTCGTGATGTCCCGGGGCGGGGTGGACGACCAATCCTGCCGGCTTGTCGAGCACCAGCAGGTCGGCGTCCTCATACCGGATATCGAGCGGAATCGCCTGCGCTTCGAGGTGGGTATCGGCCGCGTCGGGCACGGATACGCTGACCGTGACGCCTTGTTTGACCCTATAAGAGGGGTCCGTTATCGTCGCCGCGCCGACGGCGACCGCGCCCTGTTCGATCAGCGCCTTTCCGCGCGAACGCGACAGGTCCGCAAAGGCGGCGGCGATCAAACGGTCCAGCCGCTCGCCCGTTTCATCGTCCTGGACGGTATGTGTCAGAACACCCGGTGTCATCGGTTCGCAGTGCCGGTGATTGTCGACAGGAAAACGGAATTCATAGCATGCAAGCGCTCAAGGCCCTCGTCATATTCATGGGCGTCCTGATCATCGCCGGGATGGGGCTTCTGGTCTATGGCCTCATGACCCGCGTTTCCTGGGACGATAAGACGGTGCAGGCGGACGCGCCGCCGACATCCGCATCGGTTTCGTTTGCCGGGGTTTCGTCGGCCTTGCCGGCCGGGGCGACCGTCGAAAGCGTTGCAGTGGACAATGGGCGCGCGGTCGTGCATGTCCGGCTGGTCGATGGTGGGGCGGAGATCCGTCTTTTTGACCTCGCGACCGGAGCCGCCACGGGAACCATACAATTGAAGGCCGCGCCATGACCGGATGGAATTTTTGCAGCGACAACGTGGCCGGCGCATCGCCGGCGATCCTGGAAGCCTTGACGCGGGCCGCGGGCGGGTCCGTGATGCCTTACGGCGCCGACCCGATTACGGCCAGGGTCGAAGAAAAACTGCGGGAAATTTTTGAAACGGACCTGACGGCCTATTTGGTGGCCACGGGGACTTCGGCCAATTCGCTCGCCCTGTCGTCCCTGTGTCCGCCCTACGGCGCGATCTATTGCCATCCCGAGAGCCACATCGTCGTCGATGAATGCAACGCGCCGGAATTCTTTACCGGCGGGGCCAAGCTGGTCACGGTCGACGGCGCGAACGGCAAGATCGACGCAGCGGGACTAGAGGCGGCGATTCCGGATGATTGGGCCGGGGTGGAGCACCATCCGCAGCCCGCCGCGGTCAGCCTGACCCAGGCCAGTGAAGCCGGGACGGTCTATAGTCCCGACGCGATGGGGGCGATCTCGGAAGTCTGCCGCCGTCATGGGCTGGGGCTGCATGTGGACGGCGCGCGTTTCGGCAATGCGCTGGTGTCACTTGGCTGCAGTGCAGCCGACATCAGCTGGCGCGCCGGAGTCGACGTTCTGTCCTTTGGGGCGACCAAGAACGGGGCGCTGGCTGCCGAGGCGGTGCTGTTTTTCCGCACCGGACAGGCGGAAGATTTCCGTTTTCGCCGCAAACGGGGCGGGCATCTGTTTTCCAAGATGCGGTTCCTGTCGGCGCAAATGGACGCCTATCTGGCGGACGATCTGTGGCTCGGCAATGCGCAGCATGCCAACGCCATGGCGCGCCGTATGGCGGACGGGCTGGCAAGCCTCCCCGGCGTGGAATTTCTGCATGAAGTGGAGGCGAACGAGTTGTTCGTGCACATGCCAAAGCGGATGCGTGAAGGGTTGGCGGCGGACGGTTTCAAATTCTACGCTTGGAGTGTCGGCGGACCGGACTGCGTGCGTCTGGTGACGGCATTCGACACAGCGGAAAGCGCGGTCACCGAATTCATCGACAGTGCGCGCCGGCACGCGGGAAACTAGCCGTCTAGTCTCGTTCCGGCCGATCCGGCCCCGCATTTGGTCGCGCACGAACCGCTGCACCTCCGGCAGGTCTTTGCGGCTCAATTCGCGCTGGTTCTGCAGCAGATCGATCAGGCGCGGGGACAGGGCGACCTTGTCCGATCGTTTCCGGGCCGGCGCGGGGGCGTGCGGGCCGAACTGCGACAGCAGCAGATAAGCGCAATAGGCGCCGCCGCAGGTCAACAGGGCGGCGTAGAACGCCGTCAGGTTCGGCGAGGCCCAAAGCGCGAGCGGCGTCAGCACCATGGTCAAGCCGGTAACCGTCATCGCGACGTCCCTCGCGCGCACCAGATAGCGTATTCTCTGCCGAGCGTTCATGCCGTCATCCTACAACAAATCAGATCCCCGCGCGGCCAAAACAGTTGATCGGCGCGCATCGAACCTGCTAGAAGGCGCTCCCGGCCACGTCCCCTTCGTCTAGTGGCCTAGGACGCCGGCCTCTCACGCCGGAAACAGGGGTTCGACTCCCCTAGGGGACGCCAGCCTTTAAGAGGCGGCGGTCGGCCTTTCAATTCCCGTAGAACTCCCGGTACCAGGCGACGAATTTTGCGACGCCTTCCTCGATACTGGTCTCCGGCTTGAAACCGACATCGGCGATCAGCGGATCGATATTGGCATAGGTTGCCGGCACGTCGCCGGGCTGCATCGGCAACATGGTCTTTTGCGCCTTTTTGCCCAGCGCATCCTCGATCGTTTCGATCAGATGCATCAGCTCGACCGGATTGTTGTTGCCGATATTCTGCAGGCGGTAGGGGGCGCCAGAACTGGCCGGGTCGGGGCTGGCGCCTGTCCAATTCGGGTCCGGCCGGGCGGGGCGGTCGGTGACGCGGATCACGCCCTCGACGATGTCGTCGATATAGGTGAAATCGCGCTGCATCTGACCGTTATTGAAAACGTTGATTGGTTCGCCGGCGAGGATCGCGCGGGTGAACAGGAACAGCGCCATGTCGGGCCGGCCCCAGGGCCCATAGACCGTGAAGAAGCGCAGGCCGGTCGTCGGAATACCGAAGAGATGGCTGTAGGTATGCGCCATCAGCTCGTTCGACTTCTTCGAGGCGGCGTACAGGCTGACCGGATGGTCGACCGTGTCGCCGACGGCGAACGGCATCTTGGTATTGAGACCGTAGACGCTGCTCGACGAGGCGTAGACCAGATGGCCGACCTCATGTTTTCGGCAGGCTTCCAGAATGTTGCCGAAGCCGACAATATTGCTGTCGATATAGGCCTGCGGGTTTTCCAGCGAATAGCGCACGCCGGCCTGTGCGGCGAGGTTGACGACGGCACGCGGCTGGGCCGCATCGAAGACCGCCATCACGGCGTCGCGGTCTTCCAGGCCGATGCGGTGATTGACGAAGCCCACATGATTGCCCAGCCGCTGCAACCGCGCTTCCTTCAGTGCGGGATCGTAATAGTCGTTCAAATTGTCGATGCCGACGACCTGACGACCTTCCTGCAGCAATCGTTCTGCCAGGTGAAAGCCGATAAAGCCGGCTGTCCCGGTCACCAGATGGACGCCGTCGCTCGGGGTCGCTTCGCGCATCGCTATCCGTCTCTCTTCGCTTTCGCCTCAAAGGCTCCAATAGGTCATTGCGGTGGGGATATCCTCCGCCCGCAACATCGATTTCACATCGATCATGACGCCGTCCGGTCGCAGCATAGCGGTGAGATCACGAATCGGCATCGTGCGATAAGCTTCGTGCGGGACGGCCAGGATCAAACCGTCCAGCCCGGCGAATGAGTCGAGGTCGCTCAAGGTCAATTCAAACGCTTTATGCGCTGCGTCCGGATCGGCCATTGCGTCGTGGATGAGCACGTCGACTCCAGCGTTGCGCAGCGCCGCCACGACTGAGGGCACCATGCTGTTGCGCAGGTCGGGAATATTCTCTTTGAAGGTCAGGCCCAGAATGCCGCCCCGTGCTCCGGACGCCCGCGCACCCAGAAAATCGATCAT
>JAPPPC010000528.1:0-1620 GCA_028817685.1 Rhodospirillaceae bacterium | reverse complement strand
TTGCGATGGAGTCGTTGATGAGGCGGCCGGCCAGGATGACTTCAGGCTCGAACCCCACCGCCTGCGCCTTGGCCGTCAGATAATAAGGGTCGACCCCGATGCAGTGACCGCCGACCAACCCGGGCGTGAACGGCAGAAAATTCCATTTCGTACCCGCCGCCGCCAACACGTCCTGGGTGTTGATGTCCAATCGGTCGAAGATCAGCGCCAGCTCGTTCATCAGCGCGATATTGAGATCCCGTTGGGTGTTCTCGATGACCTTCGCCGCTTCCGCGACCTTGATCGACGGCGCCCGGTGAATGCCTGCTGCGACGATGGCGCCGTATGCGGTGGCAACCCGGTCGAGGGTCGCATCGTCGTCCGCGGAGACGATCTTCACGATGCGGTCAATCGTATGCTCTGCATCGCCGGGATTGATGCGCTCCGGCGAGTAGCCGAGGTGAAAATCGGTGCCGGCCGAAAGGCCGGATTCGTCGGCGAGGATGGGACCGCAGACTTCTTCCGTCAGGCCGGGATAGACGGTCGATTCGTAGACCACGACATCGCCGGGCCCCAGTGCTGCGCCAACCGTGCGGCTCGCGCTTTCGATGGGGCCGAGATCCGGCCGCCGATTGCCGTCTATCGGTGTCGGTACTGCGACGATGTAGAAGTTCGCGGCGGCGAGATCGGCGGGATCCGCGGTGAACGCGATGGTCGAGGATTCCAGCGCATCTCTGGCGCATTCGCCAGTCCAATCATGTCCCTGCTTCAGTGCGGCGATGCGGGTTGCGTCGATGTCGAAACCCAACACGTCCGGAAACTTCGCCGCGAAGGCCAGCGCCACGGGCAGCCCGACATAACCCAGGCCGACGACTGCTATTCGCTCACTCACTGTGGGGTTTCTCTCCGCTCATCGTTGGCCGTAGTTAGCATATTTCCACTGGCCGCGGACACCATGTCGGTCATGATTGTGCCGTCAGTGTCGCGAAGAGTTCTTCCTGGCCGCGTGTGGTGTCGTCCCAACTGAACCGTTCGGCGTAGCGCCGTGTGTCCGCACGGTCCGGCAAGACGGCGAACAATGTCTCAACCGCGTCGGCCAGGTCGCGCGGCGTCCGGTCCGCCATCAATGCCCCCGCCTCTGGGGTGGCGACCAATTCCGGTGTGCCCCACACATTGCTTGCGACGACCGGCGTGCCGCAGGCCATGGCTTCGAGCAGAACGTTGGCCCAGCCTTCACGGCTGGAGGCCAGAACCAAGGCATCCACCGCGCCATAGATATCCCGCAGCGCCGCGTGGTCGACGCGGCCGAGGAAATTGACCCGGTCCGAGACGCCGTCGGAGACGGCCAGCGCTTCCAACGCCTCCCGCTCCGGCCCGTCGCCGGCGATGACGAGGCTGGTGTCCGGCAGATGGCGCAAGGCGGAAACCACAAGGTCGTGTCCCTTGCGCTCGATCAGGTGCCCGACCGACAGCAGGGTACGCCCCGTCAGCCCCAGTTCGGCGCGCGCTTTGTCCCGGTCGATTGGTTGGAACATCTCCAAATCGACACCGTTGCGCAGCACGCGCACCTTGTCCGCCGCGACATCGAGCTTGATCAACTCGTCCTTCAGGGCCTGACAGACCGTGATAATGCCGCTCGCC
>JAPPPC010000495.1 GCA_028817685.1 Rhodospirillaceae bacterium | reverse complement strand
GTATCACAGCCGTCTTGAAGGTCATCCGGCTCATGAATTTGCGGCGATTATCTGACGAGGGAGATTTGATGTCGATGCAAGTCATACCACTCGATGCGACGTTCGGCGCGACCGTCACCGGTCTAAAACTCTCCGAATTGGACGAGGCGGACTTCGCCGATCTTTATGATCATTGGCTTCGCTATTCGCTGCTGGTCTTTCCCGGGCAGCATCTCGACAACGAACAGCAAGTCACGTTCGCAAAGCGGTTCGGTGCGTTGGAAATCGAATTAGTCGAGCTCAGCAACGTCAAGGATGATGGCAGCCTGCGTACGGCGCCCGACGACGATCGGATCAAGATCTTGAAGGGCAATATGGGCTGGCATCACGACAGCACCTACATGCCGGTGCAGGCCAAGGGGGCGGTGTTCCGTGCTGACACCGTGCCGTCCCATGGTGGGGAGACGGGCTGGGCCGACATGTGCGCTGCGTACGATGCCCTCGGCGATGCGATTCGAAATCGGATCGAAGGGCTGTCGGCGCATCATTCGTTGATCTACAGCCAGGGGAAGGCTGGGTTCAAACATAAGGACAAGGACAGCGAATATAGCGGTTACGGGTTGGATCAGGACGGTGCGCCGCTGCGGCCGTTGGTCAAGACCCATGCCGAGACCGGTCGCAAGACCCTGACCATCGGTCGCCATGCTCACGCCGTCCCGGGACTATCGCAAGCGGACTCGGAAGCGCTGCTGACGGAACTGGTCGACTTCGCCTGCCAGCCGCCGCGTATTTATCATCACGGATGGCAGCCGGGCGACGTCGTTGTTTGGGACAACCGCTGCCTGATGCATCAAGCCTGCCCGTGGGATATGGCGGAGCGGCGCGTGATGTTCCATTCGCGCCTGGCCGGTGATCCGGAACATGAATTCGCCGCACCGCACTAGATCACGGGGAGGGCGCACGGCGTGGCGGATCAGCACTACGACTATATCGTCATTGGCGCGGGCTCTGCCGGTTGCACGCTCGCCAATAGGCTGAGCGAAGATTCAGCAGCAAAGGTCCTTCTGTTGGAGGCCGGCGGTTCGGATTGGGGGCCGACGATACGCGTGCCGATTGGCTGGGGCCGCATTCTGCAGAAACAACTTTATGACTGGGGCTATTTCACCGAACCGGAGCCAGCGCTGAACAATCGCGAGGTGGAATGCGCCCGCGGCAAGGTGATCGGCGGCTGTTCCTCCGTCAACGCGATGGCGTATGTGCGCTGCCACCCGCTCGATTTCGATCGCTGGGCGCGCGGTGGCTGTACCGGCTGGTCCTATGCCGATTTACTGCCCTACTTCCGCCGTCAGGAAGATTGGGAGGGCGGTGAAGACGACTATCGTGGCGAGGGCGGGCCGCTGACCACGACCCAGAACAAGTATCCCGACCCGCTGGTGCACGCGTTGTTCGCGGCCGGCGAAGCGGCCGGCTATTCGGCGACCGAAGACTATAACGGTGCGCAGATGGAAGGCTTTTGCATCATGCAGTCGACCATCCGCCGTGGCTTACGGTGCAGCGCCTCGGTCGCCTATCTGCGTCCGGCGCTCTCGCGGTCGAATCTGACCTTGTCGGCGAAATCCATGGTGCTGGAGATTCTGTTCGAAGGGACGAAGGCAGTCGGTGTCCGGTACGAGAAGGGTGGGCAGTTGTTCACGGCGCGGACGGATGGCGAGGTGGTGCTGTGTGGCGGCGTGATCAACTCGCCGCACACCTTGATGTTGTCGGGGATCGGTGACCCGGAAGAGCTGGCCGAGCAAGGTATCGAATGTCGGGTTGCCTTGCCGGGTGTCGGGAAGAACCTGCAGGATCATATGTCGGTCGGCATCGAGTATCAGCGCAAGGGTGACGGACCGTTCGTGAATACGCTGCGCTATGACCGGCTTCTGCTGGAAATGGCCCGGGCTTACGTCTTTGGCACTGGCTTTGCGACGGCTATGCCGGGACCGGTCATGGCGTTCCTGAAAAGCGATCCGGCCCTCGACCAGCCGGACATCCAACTATTGACGCGTTTCGTGCCGCCGGAAACGCAGCCCTGGTTTCCCGGCTACCGGCCGCGGCCGAAGGACGCCTTCATGTTCCGCCCCGTGCTGCTTCATCCGGAGAGCAGGGGACACGTCAAACTGCGCTCCACCGATCCGCGCGATCGGGTGCGGATTTATCAGAACTTCCTTAGCACCGAGAAGGATTGGACGACGTTCACCCGGGGTGTCGAGATGGTCCGTGATGTGGCCAGTCAGAAGTCGCTCGACGCGTTTCGCGGGCCGGAAATTGCGCCTGGCCCCGACTGCACGTCGCGGGCCGATATTGAGGCCTATATCCGTAAAACTTCCTGGACGGTGCACCATCCGCTGGGCACCTGCAAAATGGGTTCGGCGGACGATCCGGAAGCGGTCGTCGATCCGACCCTACGCGTTCTCGGTGCGGACAATTTACGCGTCGTGGACGCCTCGATCATGCCCGACATGCCCGGTGGCAATATAAACGCCCCTGTTATCGCAATGGCGGAGCGGGCGGCGGACATGATCCGCGGCAACCAACCTTTGCCGCCCGCGGGGCTTTAACCGGGCCCTGCCGTCAGGCGTTGGTGACGGGAATGCTGAAGTGAAAGGTTGAACCTTCGCCGCTCTTCGAACGGAAGCCGATCGTGCCGTTATGCTGGGTGACGATCTTGCGGCAAATGCTGAGGCCCAGACCGGTCCCAGGGACTTGGCTCGAGCTTAAATTGTCGATTTTGACAAATTTTTCGAAAATTTCGTCGTGGAACTCTTCCGGGATTCCACATCCCCAGTCGCGTACTGCGATATCGACCACATCTTCATTGTGTGTGACGCAAATCTCGACACGGCTTTCGGCGTCGGAACTTTTCGCGGCGTTCGACAGCAGATTCGCCATAACCTGCAGCAAGGCTTGCCGGTTTCCGGGAACGGCAAGGTCGGGAACGCTGCCGGTAACTTCGAAGGTTACGCCAAACCGGTCACCGTAGGCCGCGTTCAACTCGACGCCTTCCTGCACGAGCTGGCGGATTGACACCGGGTAGTCGTCGAACTCGATCTGCTCGGTTTCGATCTTTTCCATGTCGAGCAGGTCGTTCACCAATTCCATCAGGCGTTCACAGTTGCGGTGAGCGATATCGACAAGTTGTGTCGATTCTCCGGATGTTTGTTCCGTTAAAACATTTCGGATCAGGCTGATCGATCCAAATAGCGAGGTCAGCGGTGTACGTAGTGTCCGTCATCAAAACATTTGGGACATCTGAGCCTATTCGTTAACGGAGGAT
>JAPPPC010000609.1 GCA_028817685.1 Rhodospirillaceae bacterium | reverse complement strand
ATCGGCCGCCAGCCCTTCGGCGAGGCTTTTCGCGTCCGAACCGTCGAGACCGAGTACCAGTTCTTTGACCGCTTCCGCCTTCTCCGCTGACGCCGCCATCAGGGCGTTGTCAGTGAACTTCGCGACAATCTCGTCGCCACTCAACGCGCGCTCGCCGGCGCCGCGGTTTATCCGCTCATGATGGACGAACTCACCGCCATCCTTGGTCGTCACGACCATCCCGCCGGAGAAATAGCGCGGGAACTCTGACTTCGGATCGATCTCGAACTCCACCTTGTCCGCGAGCGTCAGGATCTTGGGATCGTTCAGCGCCTCGTCTTCCAGCTCGGCGAGACCGAACTTGCCGCGTTCGAAACAGGCGGCGGTTATGAAATGGGTGCTGAACTTGGCGTCGTAATCGCTGGCCGGCCGTTTCTTGTTGGCCACCGGCTCGGCAATGACCGGCACCGTGTCCTCGGGAATGAGGGCGCGGACGCGCGCGATATTGTCGGCTTCGATACCATGCCGCTCGCGCAGCGCCAGGGCGGAGTCGGCGATGGCGTGGGTGAAATGGCAGCTCGGATAGGGTTTGATGGCGGATTCGACGACGGCCCAGCGCGTGCCGAGCCGGTCGGTCACCGCGTCGTAATCCGCATCCTTGTCGAGATCGGCCAGATGGGTCTTGAAGATGCCGTAGCGCCCCTCATAGGGCCGGTCCGGTGCGACGAATCCGTGCTTCGCCTGTCCTGCCGCCATGATCCCGGCAACCCCGGCCCAACCGGGATGAATACGCTTGTTCCAGGCGCCGTCCTCGACGAACTCCATGGAGGCCATCGCCGTGCTGCCGGCAATCCCCTGCGCCGCGGCGAGCTGTGCGGCGTCCAGACCAAGCAACTTGCCCGCGACCAAGGACGAGGCGAAATGCCCGACCACGCCGGTCGCGTGGTAGCCGCGCTGATGGAAACCGACTTTCGGCGCTTCGCCGATGCGGATCGCTGCTTCCATTCCGACGATATAGGCGGTCAGTAAATCACGACCGCTGGCGCCCTCGCGCGCCGCGACGACCAGGGCGGCGGGCATGGTGACCGCCGTCGCATGGACGACCGATTCCATATGCGTGTCGTCGTAATCGAGCCCGTGCACCAGGGCGCCGTTCATCAGTACGGCGTCGCGCATGCCAAGCCGATCCTTGAGGCCGATAACCGGCAGGTCGCCCGGCTCACCGACCGCCTGGATGCCGGCGAGGATCGCATCGGCGAAGGGATAGCGCGTCGAGGCCATGGCGATGCCGACCGCGTCCAGAATCAGATACTTGGCGCGTTCCCGCACATCCGCGGGGATGTCGTCATAGGTCAGTTCGTCCGCGAAATTCGCCAGAACTTGCGAGATCGTACCAACCGCCGAAGCAGTTTCGGTTTGCGGTGCCGTCGCCATGTCTCAGCCTCCTTTTTGTTCTATCGCTCAGGCTACCATGCCCGATTGCCGTGCGGTCAAATCCGGCCAGAACGCGTCCGCGCCCCGTCCCGCGACCTGGCGGCCGATCTCTTCCGCCCAGCGGCTTTCCGCTCCGAATTCGGCCCGCCAGGACCACAAGCGGCGGGTCGTGAATTGCAGAATGTGTTCATAGGTGAAGCCGATCGCACCATGCACCTGGTGCGCGGTCGATGTCGCGTTGCCCGCCGCGTCGCCGGTTACCACTTTCGCCGAGGCCGCTTCGAAACGCGGATCGCCCCGGTCGGCTGCGCGGAATGCCATTTCCGCCGCCGCGCCCGCGGAAGCCATATGCCCGGCCATCGCCGCAAGATATTGCTGGATCACCTGATATTTCGCGATCGGCCGGCTGAACTGGATCCGGTCACCGGCATATTGCACGGTCTCGTCCAAGCAGCGCGCCACGCCGCCGGCCAGCTGCGCCGCCCGGAACATCGCGCCATAGACCTGCAGCCCGTCATTCGGCAACGACGTCGGCGCCGACGCTATCAACGGCGCATTGTCGAAGTTGACAGTGTCCCGCGGTTCGCGCGCGATGTTGCAATCCTCGGTCACCATCGAGGAATTGAGTGCGACCAGCGCAATCTGGCCGTTCGACAGAACGACGGCATGATCGGCCTGCCGGCCCCAAGGCACGGCTTTGGCGGTACCGCTCACGACATTGCCACCGACCTGCAGATTGTCATCGGTCCGCCCCGGCGCAACCGTCAGCGGGCCTTCCGGAATTTCAAGCCCCGCCTCGGACAGCAGCCAGCTTCCCAGCATGGTTTCGACCAGCGGCACCGGCGGCCCGTGATAGCCGGCCGCTCGGGCGATGACGAAGCTGTCGGCCCAGCTGAGGCCGGCGCCACCCTTCTCCTCCGGCACCAGCGCCAGGGTCAAGCCGTTCTCCGCGCAGGCGGTCCACAATTGGTTGGGCCAAGTCCCGGTTTCGGCGTCGCCCAACGTTTCCCGCGTCACCAGGTCGGTGAAAAGCCGCGTGACGGTATCGTTCAGAATATCGCGCATCTCACTCATCGTAGGCCGAGCCCCCTTGCGATGATGCCGCGTAGGATCTCCCGCGTACCGCCGCGCAGCGAGAAGGAAATCGTCGCCTGCGTCACATAAGCCAGTACCTTCTCGAAATCGCCGCCGCCCATCAGTTGCGGATCGGCCCCAACCAACTCGTGGGCGATCTTCGGCATGTCCTGTTCGTAGACCGCGCCAAGATCCTTGACCACCGACCCGGCGAGCGACGGGTCCTGACCCGCATCCTGCATGCCCGCCACCGACAAGGACATCTGCCGTAAAGTCGCCAGATGCGCGATCAAACGGCCGATCGCTACCGCCGACCGCTCGGTCGGATTTTGCGAGACCTCGCGGATCAGCGCGTGCAGCAGGATATGGCTGCTCATGTAGCGTTCCGGCCCGGAGCGTTCGAAAGCGAGTTCGCTCAACACCTGCTGCCAGCCCTTGCCTTCCTCGCCGACCAGCATGTCTTCGGGGATAAAGGCGTCGACGAAGGAGACCTCGTTGAACATCTCCTCGCCGGCCATGTTGCGGATCGGCCGCGCGGTGACGCCCGGCGTGTTCATGTCGACGAGGAATTGCGACATGCCCTTATGCTTTTCCTCGACCTCGCTGTCGGTGCGGAACAGCGCAATCATGTAGTGGCAGCGATGCGCTTCCGAGGTCCAAATCTTGGTCCCGTTGACGACATAGCCGCCATCGACCTTGACCGCTTTCGTGCGGATGGAAGCGAGATCGGAGCCTGAATCCGGCTCGCTCATACCGATGCAGAAATAGGTCTCGCCCTTCGCGACGCCCGGCAGGCACATTTCGCGCTGCTTCTCCGTCCCGTAATTGAGCAACAGCGGGCCGCTTTGCCGGTCGGCGATCCAATGCAGCGCGACCGGCGCACCGGCGGCCAGCAATTCCTCGATCACCACATAACGCTCCATCGCGCTGCGCTCGTGCCCGCCATATTTCTTGGGAAAGCGCATGCCGATGAAGCCGGCTTCGCCCAACTTTTGGCTGAATTCCGGATCGCCCCCCGCCCAGGAGCGCGACCGCACCTCCGGCGAATAGGGGTCGAGATTGTCCGCGAGGAAGTCGCGGATCTCCCCGCGCAAAACCTCCGCTTCCGGAGGCAGCTCGCAGGGTTCGAAATACAATGAGTCCATGAAATATCCTGTCGTGAGTCGGGCGGCTATGTCGCCAAGCGGTCTAGATTGTCGAGGATCGCATCGCCCATGCCGGTGGTTGATACGGTCTCCGTCACATCGGCCGCGATGTCGGCGGTGCGGGTACCGTCGGCCAACGTGTTGCCGACCGCTTGCTCCAGCAGGTCGGCATCCTCGGGCCGGTTGAAGGTATGGCGCAGTGCCATGGCGAAGCTGAGGATCGTGCCCACCGGATTGGCGATGTTCTGTCCGGCGATGTCCGGCGCACAGCCATGGATCGGCTCGTAAAAGGCTTGCCGGTTGCCGTCTTCGTCGGGATCGCTGAGCGACGCCGAGGGCAGCATGCCGAGCGATCCGGCAATCGCCGCCGCGCAGTCCGACATGATGTCGCCGAACGTGTTTTCGGTGACGACGACGTCGAATTGCTTCGGGTCGCGCACCACCTGCATCATCGCGTTGTCAACATAGAGATGGCTGAGCGGGATGTCGGGAAACTCCTCGGCGCCCAACTTCATAACTTCTTCGCGCCACAGCTGGCCGACCTCCAGCGCATTGGCCTTGTCAACGGAGGTCAGATGGCCGCCGCGCTGCTTCGCCAGCTCGAAACCGACCCGCGCCACCCGGCGAATCTCCGGCGTGGTGTAGACCATCGAGTTGACGCCACGCCGATTGCCGTCGCCGATCTCCTCGACTCCGCGCGGTTCGCCGAAATAGAGCCCGCCATTGAGTTCACGCAGAATGATCATGTTCGTGCCGCGCACCACCTCGGGCTTGAGGGACGTGGCGTTGGCCAGCGCGTCGAAGGCGACGACCGGCCGGATGTTGGCGAACATGGCGAGCTTGCGCCGGACGCTGAGCAGGCCCGTTTCGACCCGGATATGGCGCGGGATGTCGTCATAGCCGTCGCCGCCGATGGCGCCGAACAAGGTCGCATCCGCCGCCTGTATCGTCTCCAGGGTCTCGTCCTGCAGCAGGGTGCCGTGTTTCTCATACACATTGACGCCGAGCTGACGCTCCTTGATATCGAGGCCAAGCCCGCGGTGCCGGTCGAACCATTCCACCACACGGCTCGCCTGACCGATGATCTCCGGCCCAATGCCATCGCCCGGGATGATCACCAGGGTACGCTCGTTTTTCTGAGTCATATCAGTCTTTTCTCCACTCGCGCGCCATTGTTCCAAAGCAGGCCATGGGGGACAATGGGCCTATGACCGATGAACCTATACACCTTGAAACCGACGTGCTGGTGGTCGGCGCCGGCGGCGCGGGAATGTACGCCGCGATCGCCGCCGCGCGCAACGGCGCCAGTGTCCTGTTGCTCGACAAGAGCCTGATCGGCCGCGGCGGCGCGACGATCATGGCGCAGATGACCGTCGCGGTGGCTGTCGGCGAACAGACGCCGGACCACTGGACGCACCATCTGGCCGACACGCTGAATGCCGGCAGGGGCCTTTGCGACGAGGAACTCGCCGCGATTCTGTGCCGCGAAGGGCCGGACCGGATCCGTGAGATGGATGAGTGGCGCGTCGGCTGGACGCGCGAAGACGGCCATATGAAGCAGGTCATGGCGCCGGGCCACGAGATTCCGCGCTGCGTCTTCGTCGATTTTCTCAACACGGGACCGGCCGTCGCCAAGACGCTGCGCACCAAGGTCGCGCGCGCCGACGGGATCACCAAGGTCAGCAACCTTTCGGTCACGGATCTGGTCGTCGAGGACGGCCGCGTGCGAGGCGCCGTCGCGCTCGATCTGAATGGCGGACGCGCGGTGACCATTGCAGCCGGCGCGGTGGTGCTGGCAGCGGGCGGGCTGACCCGGCTGTATCAGCGCAACAGCGCCTCGGTGAATATGGGCGGCGAGTCCTACGCGCTGGCCCTGCGGGCCGGGGCCGACCTGATCGATATGGAGTTCGTGCAGTTCTTTCCGATCGGCCATCTGGCGCCGCGGCTGGTCGGTATGGATCCCATCATGTGGGACCCGTTCCGCTACAAGCTCGGTGGCCGGCTGCTGAACGGCAACAAGGAAGAGTTCATCGAGAAATACGGTGCCAGCGACTCCGGCACCTACACCGCGCCGCGCGACGTCACCTCCTATGCGATCTTCAAGGAGGTCGAAGCCGGGCGCGCCTCGCCGAATGGCGGCGCCTATCTCAGCTTTGCCCATCTCGACGAAGCAACCCTGCGCGAGGCCTTCGGGCCGGTCATCGACCGGCTGGCGAACAACGGTATCGATCTAACGCAGCGTCCGATCGAGGTCGCGCCGATCGCGCACTATCACATGGGCGGCATCCGGGTATCCGCGGAAATGGCAACGACGGTACCCGGGCTCTACGCCGCGGGCGAAGCGGTGGGCGGCGCAAACGGCGCCAACCGCCTCTCCGGCAACGCGATCACGGAAGCCCTGGTGTTCGGCGAGCGGGCGGGGCGCTTCGCGGCGCACGCCGTATCAGATAAAAGTTGGAACGCGAATTGGGCGCGCGACGCGATCAGCGACATCCATACGCTGGCGCCGGATGACGGCAACAGCCCATCCTTCGGCGCGCTGTTCGGCGAGTTGCAGTCGCTTATGTGGGAAAAGGTCGGGCTGCTGCGGACCGGCGACAAGCTGGAACAGGCACTCTCCCGCATCCGCGAGATGCAGGCGCAGGACCTGCCGCGCATGCGGCCGCGCAGCAAGGGTCCGTTCGCACTCGGCGTTCAGGAATGGTTCGATTTGCGCGCCGCCCTGGCAACGGCGGAAACCATCGCACTGGCCGCCCTCAACCGGACGGAGAGCCGCGGCGCGCACCAGCGGGAGGATTTGCCCGACACGGAAGAGGCACAGACGCACAATCAGTGCGTTCGCCTCACCGAGAGCGGCCTCACGCTTGAATCCGTGCCGGTGCGCCGCACCGAGTTCGAAAGAGTCGCCCTGGAAGCCGCCGAATGAAGACTGCCCCGATCTCGATCCAACGCGGCGGCGGCGATACGCCCGACCGAACGGAGTCGTTCGACGTGCCCTATTCCGAGGGCATGTCGGTCCTGGACGCGCTGATCTGGATCCGAAACAACGCCGATCCGAGCCTCGCCTTCCGCTACAGCTGCATCAACGCCAACGCCTGCAAGGAATGCGTCCTCAAGGTCGACGGCAAGACGGACTACGCCTGCACCGCCCGGCTGAACGATCAGGGGGTCACGGTCGGGCCGCTGACCAACAAGGCGCTGATCCGGGATTTGGTGGTGGATACCTTACCGCCGAAGGAGAATCTGAGCGCGCTCCTCGAAAAGGACCGTTGATCATCTTCGCATAGCGCACTGCACTGCCATTATGGCTGGCAATCCATATCACTTGATCCCGCCAAACCTGCCTGCATAGGATGTTCGCCTATTGGTTTATGAGGATTGATCCGTGCAAGCGGCCGCATCGACAACATTGTGCCAACGGGGAAAATATCTTGCCGTCGTTATCGCATTGTTGGGCGCGCTAAGCTTGGCAGGCTGCCAAACAAGCTCCGGACGGGACGACGTTTCGTTAAGCGTTTACACGCCCTTGTTCGATCAGGGTTCGCATTTCCGCCAGCTGCTGAACCAGGACGAGTTCGATAAGGCGCTATCGCTTTTCGAGGAACAACGGGCGTTCTTTTCGAATCCGGAACAGCGACGCGCGTTCGCTGCGGAGCTTCGCATCCTCGCGGACCACTTCAACAATCCTTACGCCGCCGACGCGAAAGCGGCATTGGCGGACATCGGTATGGCGGAATGGCCAGCCGCGCCGACCGAGTGGCCGCGGATTCGTGGGGCCCTCGAGAAAACGAACACGGTACTCCTGAAGCATCCAAGCGAGATTTTGTATTCGGATACGGAAATCGGCCTCGCACCATTGCGTGAGGCAAAGGAACGCTATGAGGTCCTCTCGACGAAAATTAGAGACGATATCCAGTCGGAATTCGATAAATACGATCACTTCACCCAGGAGTCTTTTTTTCTGAAATACCCTTCCGGGCTGGTCCCCGATAAAAAGGCGGAACACCTGAACGCAACCAGCCTCAGCGTTCTGCGCGCCGAAGTGCCGGATCTCAGCTACGCCTCCCTGGTCGAGAAGATTCGCAACGCTGAATTGGATAGGCTGGAGGCCTTCGCACGCCGCTACCCCAATAGCGACTTCCTTCCAGAAAATGTGAAGGCCGCCTTTTTCAACGCCACCATTCAACGGAACGCCGCAGAATTCGTATCGAAAGGCCTACCGGAAGCGGCCGCGCACTTCCAAGCTGCGGCCCATGCGAGAACACAGGGTTACGTTAAGTTCCTGGCCATCTCGCCGCACGTTGATGTCACGCGCCTTCCTGAATCGGCAACACAGAATGCAGCAGACAATCAATATCCCGTCGATCTGAAAATCGACCTGTTTCGCGTCCCCGAAGATCATAGTGGCGGCGCAAAACCGCCGGCGCACCGGTTCGTCGCTTTCGTAGGACAACCCGTTGCCGGCGCAACACTTGAAACTGTCAAGAACGATACTGTCTCATCATTGAGACCGATAAAAACGGAACGCCGCGAAAACCCGGACTGGCTCGTGGCGAAGAGCGAAGCGGAAGAGGCTAAGAAGCGGTACGAGGATGCCGGCGGCGACGAGGAAATGTTCAAACCGCAGGACAAGAACACCTATCATCACACGCCCGTCTGCACGGGTTCGATCCTGGGCTGCGCGGTCGGCTACGCCATCGGCGGCATGATCGTCGGCGCCGTCGCCACACACCGCAAAAACAAAAGAGAAGAAATCCTGAACCTGAATGCGGAAAAAAATCTGGCGGAGGCCAAATTCCTCGAGATCCCGAAGGAGCTCGTGAAGCATACCTACGGCCCCTACGATTTCTCCCGCCAAACGATCGAATCCGCACGTGAAACGCGGCTCAGGGTTCTCGTCGCAGACAGGGAGAAAAAGTCATATGCGGTCCTGCAGTACCGCCTCAACCAGTCAAACAAAGAGGTCGTCATCGACGATATCGACGCGCTGGATAAAGATCGAGACAAGCATTTGAAATCTGCGGTCACGCGGGATGTTTTCGAAAGACGAAATCGTCAGGCGCTTTCGATAACGCTCTCCGAACTTATCGCCACGTCAACATGGAGCGTGCCGCAGCGGGGACGTTTCAGCTCGCTGGACGAATTGAAGATCCTCGCTGAACGACAGTTAATCGGCGACCCGAAAAAGAACTAGTCTTCGCCCAAGAGCGGATCGGGGTTTGTTGGAATCGCTTTTAGCGATTTCAACAACCGCGTGAATCCGCTCTACACTATTGATAAATAGATCAGATTCACAAGGTTAGAGGAATCCGGGAACGATTCTTTCTAACCTTGATCTGACCTAGATCACCGTTACCGCGACATCACCATCGACGAAAATCTTCGCACCGCTGTCGGCGCTCTCGAAGACGGAATATCCGTTCGCGCCGATCGTCACCGAACCGGTGTTGGTAAAGGTATTATCCACGGCGACCGCATCGCCGGCATCGCCGTCGATCAGCAGACTGTCGAGGGTACCGGTCAGCGGATTGGTACCGCCTGTGGCGTCGAAGACGATGTCGCCGTCGAGGGTCAGCGTATTGTTGCCCCCACCGGTCAAATCAAAATGTTCGATGCCGCTCAATTGATCGCCGCGCAATCCCGTGAGGTCGAGATCGCCCCCGGCTAGCCGTACGGTATCCGTGCCGGCACCGCCGTCGAGGCGACCGAACCCTGCATCCGATGCGATGAAAAGATCGTCGCCAGCACCGCCATGCAGCAAGTCGGCGCCGCCGCCGCCGGCGATGGTGTCGTCGCCGCCTTCACCAACGATGACATCCGCGCCGGTGCCGCCCGACAGCGTATCGCCATCAGCGGTGCCCTGATGCGTTACCGCCCGCCCCGTCAACGTGATTCCTGTGCCGCTTTGCACAGCGTCGAGCACCACGCCGCCGCCGACCTCCAAGCCGGAAATTTCGCGGAAGCTGCCGGTCAAGGTTCCGGCGTTGACGATGTCGAAATTGTCACCCACCGAAACATCGAAGGTGCCGAATTCGACCACATCAAGCGTGCCGCCGGCGGTCAATTCACCGGTGACCGTCAATTGATCGAAGCCATCGTGGATGCCAGGCGCCAGACCGCCCAGTTCGAACAGCATGCTGGCGCTATCCCCTCGGATCATATTGCCGTCAATGGTCAGTGAACCGGGAGACGCACCGAAATTCGTCGTCCCGCTATCGGAAAATATGCCACCGCTGGCCAGGGCAATCGTGCCCGCTCCAAACACATTGATCGTACCTGCGGCAAGGTTCTCAAGGGTTCCGGTCACGACGGTCAGTGTGGAGTTGCCGTTGACGTCGATCGTACCGCTGTTGGCGAACTTGTCGGTTGACGCGGCGAAGTTGAAGTTGGTGTCCTGGCCGAACTCCAGCGCGCCGGTGTTCAGGTTCGCGTTGCCCTGGAAGGAGATCGCACCGCTGCTGTCATTGGTGTTCCCGCTCAAGGTGCCATTGTTCAGTGCCAGGACGCTGGCATTGAACAGCGTGCCTGAGCCGCCCACTTCGCCGGTCGCTGTGCCATTCCCAACGGTCAGCGTCGAACCCGCGACATTCAGGACGTCGGCAGTCAGGTTAAGAACGCTGTTCTCGATCACCGAGAACTCGGCACCGCTCACCGTTGTCAAGGTGCCGGTGTGAGTCAGCGTGGTCTGCTGCAGCGTGAATTTGCCGCTGACGTCGATGGAGCCAGAATTGGTGAAGTTCAGCGAACCCGACTGGCCAGTGTCCAAGCCGGCCTTGAGTTGTTTGCCAGCGGCAATGCTGATCGTACCACTATTGTCCAGGGACCCGGTTGCACCAGACGCGCCGTTGATCCGCGCTTCCGCCGATGACGTCACGGTGACCAGACCCTGATTGTCCAGGTCGCTCGTCAGCTCCACGATACCGCCGGCGACCCCGCCTTCCAGCGAAATCGTCCCGGTATTGGTCAGCGTATTGCCGGCCCCCTGGTCCAATAGCGCGGTCTCCGTACCCAGCGTGCCGGACTGCAGGCGCACGAGACCCTGATTGGAGAATGCGGATGTGTTTGTCAGGCGGGTCAGGCCGGTCACCGTCGCGCTGATGTCCAGGATACCACCGGCCGCGTTGACCAGGTTGGTATTCAAGCTGTTGTCGCCCTCGAGCACCTGGATCGTGCCGCTGCCCGCGTTGCTGAGCGTGCCCGAACCGCCGCCGACGGTAATCGAGCCGAGATTGGCGCCTTCGAACCTGACGAGACCGCTGTTCGTGAAGTCGTTGCTGAAACTGATATCCGTATTCGTCACGGATTTGTTCACGACCAGTTCGCTGTTCGCCTGATTGTCGAATGCGGACGTCACGACCAACGCGCCATCCGCGTGATCGAGTGTGCCGCCGTTCGAATTGACGAAGTTGGAAACGCTGATCGTACCGGCGCCATCGGCAGCGATTTCGCTTTCATTCACGAGCGTGCCGCCGCCCGTGATATTTCCGGTTATGACGTCGAGCGTCGGACCTGTTCCGCCGGAGCCAAAGGTAAAACTGACACCCGTGCCGACATTGAAATCCGAATTGGTAAGCTTGAGCTGCCCGGCACCCACGATATCGCCGCCAGCGGCCATTGAAACCTCGCCGTTGCTTACCGACAGAGTCGAAGATGCCGCCGTCACATTGATCGTGCCGCTGTTGGCGATCAAACCGTCCTGGAACGTCAAGTTTGCCGATGAAACCTGAGCAAGACCGGCATTGCTCAACGTATTGCCCGGCGCCATGTCGATCGTCGTGTCGACGAAGAAATCAACCGTCGCACCGGCCGCGTTCTCGATCCTGGAGCTGGTGATGGTGCTGGTCAGCGTCTGGAAATCCACCGTCCCTTCATTGCGCAGCGTCGCGACGGTCAGCGTACTGCCATCGTCGATCGACTGCGAACCCTGGTTCACCAAGGTGCCGGAACCTTGCACCAGGGGCGTGATCGTCCCCTCAACGGTCGTCGCGGCCCCGATGATGAGTTTTCCATCGATGGTGACGGTGCCTTCCAGGCCGATCGTCCCCGTACCGCCATCGAGGATTCCCGCGATCGTATCGTCCTGAAGATTAAGCGATTGCTGGTTGACGAACGTACCGGATCCCGCAAGCACCTTGCTGCCCGTCATATCGATATCGCCGGTCGCAGTCAGCGTAACCGACCCGTTGTTCGTATAGGTTCCGTCACTGGTGCTGAGGGTGCCGAGATTGACGAGATTGTGGGTCAACGAGGCGCCGGCGTTAAAATTCACGTCGCCCGTGCTACGGAACGTGGTGACCGTCGAATCGATGGTCGAACCGCCGTCGGCAAACCGGTCGAAGACTGTTGATCCGAACGTTACGGGTCCGTCGAGATTCCAGTTACTGGAACTTTCGACGACATCGTCACCGTTGCCGAATACCGACAGCGTCCCACTCCCAGACACCGTCGTAATCAGGGCCGAATTGACCGACAGCGTATTGCTTCCGACACCTCCCAGATCGATCGCTTCGATCGACTCGACATTTACCAGGTTCGTCCCATTCACGCTTTGCGAGGCGCCGAACAGTTGAATCTTGTCGGTACCAGCACCGCCATTGATCGATTCCGCCGAGGTGTCGAATCCGATCAAGTCGTCACCGGCGCCCCCAAAAATCGTATCGGTGCCGCCGAATCCATCGATCGTGTCGTTCCCGGCGCCGCCTTGAATAATATTGACACCGGTATCGCCATTGAGGAAATCGTCGCCGGCACCGCCGATCAAATCTTCGAATCCGACCAACACGTCGACATCGATTTCGACGCCGGACGCCGTACCGGCCTGCAGATCGGCGGCGACACCGAGGAATGTGCTCGCGAAAGTAATCGTGTCAATGCCGACGCCACCATCGTAGCTGTCGAAGCCCGCGCCGGTGCCCGCGACGATGAAATCGTTGCCTGCGCCGCCGAATACGTGATCGTCTCCGCCACCGCCGACAAGCGTATCGTCGCCCGCATTGCCGGTCAGCGTGTCGTTTCCGCCGAAGCCGAAGATATCGTCGGCTGCCGTACCGCCGATCAGAATGTCGTCATTGTTCAGACCGAAAATCGCCTGTGGCGTGACCTCAGCGCTGCGATCGTCAAAGATCGGTGGGTCGAATTGCGGATCTTCAATAATCTCGTTCGGATCGTCCGGCGGCGGCGGTGGGAATCCATCTGGCGGCGGCGCATCGAAGGATTCTCCAAACTCACCGATCGGATCCCCAATCGCCAGGGGATCGTCTAGAGAGCCGAACGCATCGTCGAATTCGCCGCCCGGACCGCTGAATATGTCGCCACCGAATTCAGTTCCGCCAGAAACGAAACCGCCGGGCCCAACCTGCGCAAATCCGCCATCGAAGCCAGGGCCATCGAGCCGTTGATCTCCAGGTGCCCCCCCCGGTCCATCGGGGCCGGGCTGATCGCCGTCGAAACCCGGGCCGCCCGAGACAAACTGACCGGGCCCTACCTGCGCGAAACCGTCATCGAAGCCAGGTCCATCGAGCCGTTGATCTCTAGGCCCACCAAACTGTTCACTAACCGCCTCTTCCTGACTCGAATACGCATCTGAAGCGGCAGAACCTTCGAGAGTAGGTGAACTCAGTGGGAGCACA
>JAPPPC010000725.1:237-13279 GCA_028817685.1 Rhodospirillaceae bacterium | reverse complement strand
GTTCGCGGAATTCTTCAACAAGGGCATGAAGCGGCGGATGGCGCGGTTTCTCGACGCGACAAAGCCGTCATTCGCCGTTTTGCGTTCCGCCAAGGATAGCGAGATCGAGAAACGCTTCGGAGGCGTTGACCGCATCCCGACCGTCTACATATTCGACCGTACTGGAAAACCGGTCTTCACCTTCATCCATCAGGTGAATGCGAAGAAGACGCATGCGACTGCAGAGGAGCTGACGGCAGCGCTCCGCCGTTTGGTGCCGTAGCCGCTAGAGCGGATCGGGTTTTGTTGGACTCGCTTTCAACGATCCAACAACCGCGTGAATCCGCTCTACACTTTGACAATAGATCAAATTCACATGTTTAGAGAGAACCGGTAACGGTTCCCCCTAAACACGATCTGATCTAACTCGCTTTTGCGGGGTGGGCGTCCTGCCAGGCGATCGGATCGTTCAGGAATTCGCGCACGGCACCCAACGCGGCGCTGTCGAAATAGCCTTCTTCCTCGGCACATTCGACCACATCCCACCAGGTCGCCAGCGCATGCAGTTTCACGCCATGCGATTCCAGATTGGTGATGCCTTGCGGGAAGATGCCGTAATGGAAGATGACGAAGGTGTGCGCGCATTCGGCACCGGCCTCGCGGATACCTTCGACAAAGCTGATCTTGCTGCCGCCATCTGTTGCCAGGTCTTCAACCAGCAGGACCCGGTCGCCGGACAGCATCTGGCCCTCGATGCGTGCGCCGCGGGCGAAACCTTTCGGCTTCTTGCGCACATAGCACATCGGCAGCATCAAGCGATCGGCAATCCAGGCGGAGAAGGGGATGCCGGCCGTCTCGCCGCCGGCGACGATGTCGATCGATTCGAAGCCTATGGCTTCTTCGATGAGTTCGGCACCCATATCCATCAGCTTGCCGCGTGCCCGCGGGAAGGAAATCAAGCGGCGGCAATCGATATAGACCGGACTGGTGCGGCCGCTGGTCAGTTCGAATGGGTCTTCCGGCCGGAATAGCACGGATTCGGTTTCGATGAGGATGCGCGCGGTGATGCGGGCGGGATCGGCTGCCATCTGGAACCCCTTATTCTTTTGATCGATCCCTGTTTACGGGATCGCGCGGGCGGACCGCAACAGCCGGTTTGGTAGAATTGCGATTCTAATTGGCGCGGCGCCGGATCACGTAATGGCCATTCGCGAAACCGTCAAAGAGTTCGTCGATCAAGGGATGACGGATAGGGTCTTCGCTTGGGTCCTCTTCCAGGTTCTGTTCCGCCACATAGGTGGTGTGCGTCCCGTTATGGACGAGGACATGGTACCAGGGTTCGTCGCGCGGTGGCTGTGAACGGGCCATCTGTGCGTACCATTCTTCCGACCCTTGGAACTCCGCGTCGACGTCGAAGATGACACCGCGGTAATCGAACAGCAGGTGATGCACCAGTTCGCCGACGGAGAATTTTGCTTTGCTATCGGGCATCGAATTCCGTGTCTCGTCGAAGACAACGGAAGTCTATGTCCGTGAGAGAACGGTTTCCAGGATCAAAACGCGATGGTCAGCGAACCCGTTACCGAACTGTTGGGCTCAGCTAACCCACGCCATTGTTTCGACTTCTTCCTCGACGCCGTACAGCATCGTCAGCCCTTCGAACAGTTTGAAGAATTGTTCGCTCCGCATGACCTTGCCGTATTGCTTCACGTACCAACGCCAAAGGTTGAGACTGTGCGTCGCCACCGATACGTGCGACGCCAGGCTCAGATAGGAATCTTCCGAATTGTCGAGGAAGCTCATGAACAGGTTGGGCTGGTCCTCTTCGACGAACTTGTTGTAGCTGTCTTCATATTCCGCGATGACCTTGTTCGCGATGATGTAGCCCTCGCGCATTTTCTGGCGCAGGCCGTCGCGCTTGGCTTCGAATTTGCGCTTCTCGTCCGGCATGAGGCTGAGATGGTTCATCGGGCTGCACAGCTTGTTGTGTCCGACCCACTGGAACAACGCCTTCATCGAGTTGAGCATATCGTTGTAGCGAACTTGATAGTAACAGACGGCTTTCCAGGCGAAGAACACTTCGGGCGCGTTCTCAGGCTGGATCTGCATCGCCTTAATGAAGGGTTCGATTCCCTCGACATCCCGCGCTTCCCAGATCTTCGTCAGGAAGCGTTCGACATATTGTTGACGGGCGAGATTGTCGGCGCCCTCGCCCATGCCATCGAGCGCCTTGCTGACAAGCTTTGAGATTTTTTCCCGGATTGGCAGTTTGATCTTTTCCCATTCCGCATCTGAGATCGCGAAGTAGGCGGGATGAATCTTGTCGTCCATTTCAAGCTGCTCGGCCTTCGTCTTGAACAGGAAGGGGTCGAGGCTGTGCATGTCATCGAACATGTTGAGGAATTTCATATCCTCGCCGATGCGCTCGAGCAGTTCCCCCGTCGGGTCGCTTTTGGAGATCTTGAAGGCGAGCTTGCCGTGAAATGAACCGTCGCTGAAATTCACCGACTCGCCGCCGTCATAGACGTTTGTCATGTCGTAGGGAAAGTAGACGATTGTGTTGACCATCACCGAGTGCGGATCGGTCGGCATGCCGGGTTCGTAGCGTTTCAAGATGACCGATTTGTTCAACAGGTCATTTTGGAACAGCAGCTTCTCTTTTTCTTCTTTTTCAACCGATTTTCCAATCGCATAGCAATTGAGTGCGACGGCACGCCCGGATTGGATCATATTGCGAAGTTGCGAACGGTTCATGTACCTCTACCCGGCCTGATTGCTTCACGATGGCGCGTCTTTTGCGCTTCCGTTTCGGAATATGCCCCAGAGTGATTTCCAGTTGGTTAACACGCTCGCCATTCGCGAGAAATCATCGCTATCGTTCGTGCTGAAGTAACATTCTGAAATTTCGACATTATTACGGTCTCTGGACGGCTTCACCTTCTTGACTCTTTTGTAAAGAAAAGAACAAAATGGGAACATAATGTGTGTGAATGAAAACCGATGAGTATGGCGCGAGCATCGCGCCGCAACGTGGCGATGGATGCGTTGCGTGCGCAGGTCGCTGCGATCGAACGGGGCGGTGTGGTCGGACGGCGAACCGTTTCACTCGGGTTGCCGGCCTTGGATGCGACCTTGCCAGAGGGGGGACTTGCCCTGGGGGCGGTGCACGAAGCGACGGGGCCGGTTGCTGCTGGTCTCGTCGCGATGGTCGCAGCGCAACTCGAGGGACCGCTGCTGTGGTGCGTCGACACGGATGCCCGTGCACTGCTCTATGGACCGGGGCTGGACACTCTGGGATTGCATCCGGCGCGGATCGTCATTGCGCGCTGTCGCGGGCAGACGGATTTGCTCTGGGCGATGGAGGAAGGGTTGCGGACGTCGGCGCTCGCCGCCGTTGTTGGGGAGCCGCCGGGGATTGTCGACCTGACGGCGAGCCGCCGACTGCAATTGGCGGCGGAAGCGGGCGATACGTTGGGCATCGTTTTGAACTCGGAAAAAGGGGTGCGGTTCGCGGCAAGCGCGTTGGAGAGCCGTTGGCGGATCGACAGCGCACCAGCCGGCGATATAGCGCGTCCGCGCTGGAAGGTTGTTTTGGAACGGTGCCGCGGCGGCATTCGGGAACCGCATTGGATGGTGGAACGGGATGAAGAGACGGGTCATTTCGCTGTGGTTGCCGCGCTTGCCGACCGACCGGTTGCAGCATTGTGAGAAAAGCAATGTGCCGCAGACGGAGCGGTCTCGAGATCGAAAGATCCGCGAAGATTCGGCGCCGCTGATCGTCGTGACGGAAACGGGTGGGCGGTCCTTGGTGACAGCGCTGAACCGCGAGGCGGAGCTCACAGGGTTGACGATGGGCATGACGCTGCCCGATGCCCGAGCAGTGTTCCCGGCTGTTGTGGTGGTGCCGGCCGATCCGGCAGCCGATGCCGCGTTGCTGGACCGGCTGGTGGCGTGGTGCGGGCGCTATACGCCATGGGCGGCAGCGGAGGGGCGGGATGGCATTTTTCTCGACGTGACCGGTTGTGCCCATCTGTTCGGCGGTGAGGCGGCGATGTGCGCCGATCTGACGGCGCGTCTTGAAAGGTTCGGCTTTACGGCACGCGCCGCTTTGGCCGATACGCCGGGGGCGGCTTGGGCCATATCCCATTTTGGCAAGAGCGGCACAGTGGTGCCCTCTGACGAGACGCGTGAAACGCTTGCCCGGCTGCCCGTTGCCGCTCTGCGCCTCGACCCGGCAACGGTCAGCGGTCTTGCTCAGGTCGGTGTCCGAACCGTCGAGGCTTTGCGCAATATGCCCCGCGCCCCTTTAGCGGCGCGGTTCGGCGATGTTGTAGGGCAACGCCTTGACCAGGTATCTGGCGATATCCGGGAGCCGATATCGCCGCATATGCCGGTCGTGCCGTTTCGGGCCCGGCTGGCTTTCGCCGAGCCGATCGCGTTGATGGCCGATATCGAGCGTGGCATGCGTCACCTTCTCGACGATCTGTGCCAGCAACTTGCGCAGGCGGGGCAGGGGGGACGTCGGTTGGTCCTGACCTTGTATCGTGTCGATGGGGACGTCTTCGACATCACGGTCGGGGCAGCCCGTCCGGCGCGTGATCCGGACCGGCTGGCTCGGTTGTTCGGTGGCCGGTTGAGCGGCTTCGAACCCGCTTTCGGAGTCGAGGTTATGACCCTGACCGCATCGGTAACCGAGCCGATGGCACCGGCGGCGCCAGCGTTGTCGGTTGCGATGCGCCATGTAACAGCACCGGATGCAGCGTTTTGCGGCGACCGGCTGGCGCCCTTGATCGATTGTCTCGGGAATCGTCTCGGCTTCGATCAGGTGGTGCGTCTCGCCGCCATCGAAAGCCATCTCCCGGAACGGATGGCACGGGCAAGGCCGGCATTGGCCAATGCCGTCACGTTCGCCTGGCCATCATTGCCGCCGCGCCCCTTGCGCCTGCTTCGCCGCCCGGAGCGGATCGAGGCGAACGTGCCGGAACAGGCTCTCCAGGCATCGCCCGAGCGATTCCGATGGCGGCGGACCGATTACAAGATCCGTCTTGCCGAAGGACCGGAGCGGATCGCGCCGGAATGGTGGACGGACGACGGTGCGGCGAAGACACGGGACTATTGGCGGGTCGAGGATATGGCGGGCCGGCGGTTCTGGATTTGTCGACATGGACTGCTGCGGCCAGGCGAGAGTGCCGAATGGTTCCTGCACGGGCTGTTCGCATGACCGGATATATCGAACTTCAGGTGACGACGAATTTCAGCTTCCTGCGCGGGGCGTCGCATCCGGCCGAACTGGTGCTACAGGCCGCGGCATTGGGGCATCCCGCCATCGCGGTGACCGACCACAACAGCCTGGCCGGCGTTGTTAGGGCGCATGTTGCGGCGAAAGAGGCGGGGATCGGTTTGGTCGTCGGCGCGCGTCTCGACCTGGCGGACGGTGCCAGTTTGCTCGCTTATCCGATCGACCGGGCCGCCTATGGCCGTCTGTCACGGCTGATCACGGTGGGCCGCCGCCGCGCGCCGAAGGGAGAATGCATCCTGTATCGCGAGGATGTGCTCGCGTACGGCGACGGTTTGATCTTCGTCGTCCTGCCGTCCGAGCCGGCGGATAAGATGCTGGACGCACAGGTCGATGATTTGCGGGCGACGTTTCCGGGCGCGGTCTATATGGCGGCGCAAAACTTGTGCCGCGGGGACGATCGGCGGCGGCTTGCGTTGCGGGCAGATGTGGCGGCGCGGTTGGACGTGCCGCTGGTGGCAACGAACGATGTGTTGATGCATGGCCGGGCGCGGCGGCCGCTGCTCGACGTGGTGACCTGTATCCGGGAAAAATGCGTTATCGACGAGGCGGGCTGGCGGCTCGAAGCGAATGCGGAGCGTCATCTCAAATCCGCAGGGGATATGGCCTCTCTGTTCCAGGGACACGAGTCGGCGCTGGACCGCACCGTGGAAATCGCGGAACGCTGCACCTTTTCGCTGGACGAGCTGCGCTACGAGTATCCGGATGAAATCGCGCCCGATGGGGAAGCACCGCAGCGCCAGCTGGAGCGTCTGACCTGGCAAGGTGCCAAATGGCGCTACCCGGGCGGTCCGACGGCGGAGGTGAAAAAGACGCTCGAGCATGAATTGGCGCTGATCGCGGAACTGAACTACGCGCCCTATTTCCTGACGGTTCACGATCTCGTTCAGTTCGCGCGCAATAAGGGCATTCTCTGCCAGGGGCGCGGGTCGGCCGCCAATTCAGCTGTCTGCTATTGCCTTGGCATCACCGCGGTCAATCCGTCGCGGCTCGATCTTCTGTTCGAGCGCTTCGTCTCCGCCGAACGGGACGAGCCGCCCGATATCGATGTCGATTTCGAGCATGAACGGCGCGAGGAGGTCATACAATACATCTACGAGAAATACGGCCGCGACCGTGCCGGGCTGGCGGCGACGGTCATCAGTTACCGGTCCCGCAGTGCGGTGCGTGAAGTGGGCAAGGTGCTCGGCTTGTCCGCGGATACGATCGCGGCGCTGACCAGCCAGCTTCATGGCCGGTCGAGCGATCCGGTCACGGATGAACAGATACGCGAAGTGGGGCTCGATCCGACGGACCGGCGCATTCGCATGGCGCTCGACCTGACGGCTGAGCTGTGCGGGTTTCCGCGCCATCTGTCGCAGCATGTCGGTGGCTTCGTCATGACGCGGGGGCGGCTCGACGAATTGACGCCGATAGAGAACGCGGCGATGGAAGACCGCACCGTGATCGAATGGAACAAGGACGATCTCGACGCGCTGCATATACTGAAGGTCGATGTGCTGGGTCTCGGCATGTTGACTTGCATCCGCAAGGGACTCGACCTGATCAAGAGCCATTACGGCGTCTCCTATGACCTGGCGACCGTGCCGCAGGACGATGCGCAGGTCTACGACATGCTTTGCCAGGGGGACTCGATCGGCGTCTTCCAGGTCGAAAGCCGGGCGCAGATGGCGTTTTTGCCGCGCATGAAGCCGCGCAATTTCTACGATCTGGTAATCGAGGTGGCGATCGTCCGCCCCGGGCCGATTCAGGGCGACATGGTGCACCCTTATCTGCGTCGGCGGAATGGCGAAGAACGGGTCGAATACCCATCGGAAGACCTGAAGGGCGTGCTGCAGAAGACCCTGGGTGTGCCGCTGTTCCAGGAACAGGCGATGAAGGTCGCCATCGTCGGTGCCGGTTTCACGCCGTCGGAGGCCGACCGTCTACGCCGCGCCATGGCCACTTTCCGTCATACCGGTACGATCCATACTTTTCGGGACAAGATGATCGATGGGATGATCGCCCGCGGCTACGACGCGGATTTCGCAGAGCGCTGCTTCCGGCAGATCGAGGGTTTCGGCGATTACGGGTTTCCGGAAAGCCATGCGGCGAGCTTCGCCTTGCTCGTCTATATCTCAGCCTGGATGAAGCACCACTATCCGGCGGTCTTCGCCTGCGCGCTTCTGAATAGTCAGCCCATGGGATTCTATGCGCCGGCGCAGATCGTGCGCGACGCGCGCGAACACGGTGTGCCGACCCGGTCGCCGGACGTCAATTTTTCCAAATGGGATTGCACCTTGGAACTGGATGAAGCGGGGGAAGGCGCCTACGCGCTCCGCCTCGGCTTGCGGCAGATCAAGGGCTTCAAGGCGGAAGACGGAGAGTGGGTCGAGGCCGCTCGGAATAATGGCTATGCCGACCCGGCTGCGATCTGGCGGCGGGCCGGATTGAATGGGGCAGCGTTGGAAAAACTGGCGCGGGCCGATGCGTTCGCATCGATGGGGCTGTCGCGCCGGGAAGCCCTGTGGGCGGCCCGGCGTTTCATCGCCGCCAACGCTTTGGGCAATGCCAAGCCGCTGCCCTTGTTCGAGGCGGCCGGTGACGACGGATGGGGTCTCGATACGCCGGTAACCTTGCCGGATATGACACCCGGCGAGGCGGTGATGGCGGATTACGCGTCGATCCGCATGTCGTTGCGGGCGCATCCGATGGCGCTACTGCGCGAACGTTTCAACGATGCGACACCTGCCGAAGCGTTGGTGGAAACGGACAATGATGCCTGGGTAACGGTTGTCGGGCTTGTTCTCGCGCGGCAGCGGCCGGGCACGGCCAAGGGCGTTATCTTCGCGACGCTCGAAGATGAAACCGGGGTCGCCAACGTTATCGTCTGGCCGAAAACCTTTGAGAAATTCCGCCGTGTCGTGCTCACATCACGCTTGCTCAAAGCGACGGGCCAGTTGCAGCGAGAAGGGATCGTGACCCATCTCGTCGCCGAGCGATTAGAGGATTGCTCGCCATCGCTCGACAGCCTGGCATTCCCACCTGCCGATGACGCACAGGCTCCGGGTCCCGCACCGCCGCCCAAATCCGGCTTCCGCCACCCGCGCAACCAGAACACCGTTCTGTTCCCAAGCCGGGATTTTCACTAGGCCGCGCGTCGCAATCGCCCCATAGTGTCGCCTCTGACGGGGGCATCGGAACATGATCACAAACGTGACGCATGCCGGATAAGGGCACGTACCGGCGGATCGTCTGGCCGTTCGCGATCGCCGAGACGATCATCTGGGCGGCTATATACTACTCCTTCCCGGCGCTGCTGCTGACCTGGGAACAGGATCTTGGCTGGTCGAAGACCGAGCTGACTGGCGCCTTTACGGCATCGCTCATCGTCAACGCCCTGTGCGCGCCGATGGCCGGGCGGCTGATCGATCGCGGTTACGGCCGCTTTCTATTCATGGGCAGCATGTTGCTCGGTGCGGCATTGCTCTGCGCGCTCTCCATGGTCACGCAGCTCTGGCAGTTCTATGCCGTTTGGCTGGCGATGGGCGCGGCGATGTCCGGGTGCATGTACGAGCCTTGTTTCGCGATCATCACCCGCAGTTTCCGGGAGGATGCGAAACGGGCGATCACACTTGTAACACTCGTCGCGGGGCTGGCCGGCACGGTCTCCTTTCCCAGCGCCCATGCGCTGGTGGAGATGATGGGGTGGCGCATGACCGTTCTTGTCTTCGCTGCCGTGATGGTGATCACCACGGGACCGTTGGTTTGGATCGCTTGCAGCGCGGCGGATCGTATGGCGGAAGGCCGCGCCTTCGTGCCCAGTCAGAAGACACGCCACACACTGCGCATCCTAAAGACCTTCGCCTTCTGGGCGCTGGCCCTGTCCTTCGCCATGCTGGCTTTGCATCACGGGATGATGATCAATCATATCCTGCCGATCTTTGACGAGCGCGGTATCGCCAAGGAAGCGGCGGTGCTCGCCATCTCGATGATCGGTCCGATGCAGGTCGCCGGCCGGCTCGCCATGATGGCGGCGGAGCGGTATGTCTCGACGATGGTGATTTCCGCCGGCTGCTTTATCGCCGTCTTCGGCGCCTCGGCAGCTTTGCTGGGCACATCGGTCATGCCAAGCTTTATCGCCATATTCGTGCTGCTTCAGGGCGCGGGAAACGGGGTTGTCAGCATCGTACGGCCGGTCCTGATCGCGACACTGCTGAGTCGACGCAATTTCGGTGCCGTGTCGGGCATGGCTGCGACCGCCTTCATGGCAGGCACGGCCTTCGGTCCGACATTCGGGTCGCTCATCTGGGAGATCGGCGGCTATGATCTGGTCATCAATCTGGCAATCGCGATGCCGCTTCTTGGGCTGGTATTGCTGCTCGCGGCGGCGCGATATCCGTCAACCGTGTCGGACGACGATCCGGAATAGGGAGAACTGAAATGGATTTGCGCAAGACCCTGCTGATCAGGGAAACGATCGAAACCGATGGCAGCGGCCAAGCATGCGATCCGATCACGCGCGTCGCGGCCATCGCCGTGGTCCGCAACCCTTTCGCCGGGCAGTTCGGTGACGATCTCTCGCCGCTGTTCGACATGGGCGGGGAGCTGGGCGACCGCTTGATGGAAGAGGCCGTTGCCGCCCTCGGCGGCGCGCCGGTCAGCTACGGCAAGGCGGCCCTGGTCGGCGTCGCTGGCGATCTCGAACATGGCGGCGCCATGATCCATCCCAAGCTGGGCAAGCCGATGCGGGCTGCCGTGGGCGGCGGCAAGGCGTTGATTGCCTCGAATGCGAAGGTTGGTGCGGTGGGCGCCTCGATCGATTTGCCCTTGGGTCACAAGGACGAAGCCTGGTCGTTCGACCATTTCGACACAATGACCCTGACGGTCGGCGATGCGCCGCGTCCGGACGAGATTGTGCTCTGCATGGCTGTCGCCGATGGCGGGCGGCCGCATCCGAGAGTAGGGAGCGGACCGATTACGGACTAATCCGGCGCAGGATCCTGTTTACCCGCAGGTTCGATATCGAAGTGCAGTACCTCTTCCCGCAGGCCCAGTGACTCGTAGAGCGCGATCGCGGGGTCGTCGCCCTGATCCGCCTGTACGAAAATTACATGTGCATCGCAGTTTGCCGCGATCTGCTGAACAGCGCGGATCAGCGCCGTTGCGATGCCTTTCCGGCGATGGCTCGTGGCAACCGCCAGGTCGTAGATATAGATTTCGCTTCGTTGCTGCTCCAGCTTCTCAAGCGTATAGGCGACCAGGCCGCCCACGATCGTCTCGCCGCTGCGCGCGGCCAACGCGATGACATGATCCTGGGCCAGCACTTTCTGAAAATAGGCGTCGCTTGGGACGGCACCAAGGTAGGTGTCCGGCTCTTCGAAAGCATCCGCAAACACCGTCAACAGCCCTTGCGCGAGCGCGGTGTCGGCGGGCGTGAGGCGGCAGATAACGGGCGGTGTTCTCACAACCATGAACGCATCTTCCAACTTGCCGTTTTGACGTTTCTGTACGGTTTGATCTCTACGTACTTCCCCTATGCCGGAAAACAAGGCAGGTTTTGTCCGACCGAAAAATTTTGCGCATGAGGCTTGGCATGACATCTAAACCGATCAAAAACGCAGCCGAGCATCTGGCGAGTTTGAAGGACGGCCGCACCGTCTATATCGGCGGCAAGCTGGCGGGCGATGTGACCGAGCATCCGGCTTTTCGCAATTCGGTGCGCACGGCGGCGAATCTCTACGACTATCAGGCCGATCCGGCCAATGCGGAGGTGATGACGTTCGAATCGCCCACCAGCGGACGCCGCGTGAATCGCGCCTGGCAGATGCCTGAGTCGTACGAAGATCTCGTCATTCGCCGTAAGGCGCTCGTCGCCTGGGCGGAACAGCATGGTGGTTTCATGGGACGGTCTCCGGATCATCTCGCCTCCGCCGTCACCGGGCAGTTGATGGGACTCGACATCTTCGAGGCGTATGACACGGATCGCGCCAAGGCATTCTGGGACTATTACGTCCACGCACGCGACAACGACCTCTACCTCACCTACGTCATCATCAACCCGCAGGTCGATCGGTCGAAATTCGCCGCCGATCTCGAGAACAACGATCCGATGATGAAGATCGTCGACGAAGACAGCGAAGGCGTCACGGTGCGCGGCGCCAAGATGCTGGGCACCAGCTCGATCATGGCGAACGAGGTTTTCGTCGCCCATCTGCAGCCCTTGCGGCCGGACGAAGTGGATTACGCGCTCTGCTGCGCCCTGCCGATGAACACCAAGGGTTTGAAGGTGCTGTCGCGTAAATCCTTCGAGCAACATGCCGTCTCGCAGTTCGACGATCCGCTTGCGTCGCACTATGACGAAAACGATGCGCTGATGTTTTTCGACGATGTGAAGGTGCCGTGGGACCGCATCTTCGTGCATCGCAGCCCTGAGATGTGCCGGCGCCAGTTCCATGACACGCCGGGCCACATCTATCAGAATTACCAGGCGCAGATTCGCATCACGGTGAAGCTGAAATTTCTCGTCGGGCTCGCCCGCGGCATTTGCGAGACGATTGGCACGATCAAGATCCCTTCGGTCGCCGATGCGCTCGGCAAGATGGCAGCGCAGGCCGCCGCGGTCGAGAACATGATGTGGGGCATGGAGGCGAAAGGGCAGCAATGGGGCCGCTATTTCGTGCCGGACCGGCATGCGGTCTACGCGGCGCAGACCCTGACCCAGGAGTTCTATCCGCAGATCATCAACAAGATCCGCGAACTGTCCGGCGGCGCGTTGATCATGCTGCCCTCATCGGCGGCCGATTTCGGCAATCCGGAACTGTCGGAGATCATCGAGAAGGTTCAGGTGTCCGCCGACGGCCGCAAGGATACGGACCGGATCAAATTGATGAAGCTCGCCTGGGACGCGGTCGGTTCGGAGTTCGCCGGCCGCCATACCCAGTACGAGATGTTCTATGCCGGGGCGCAGTTCGTGACCCGCGCGCACAGTTTCCGGACCTACGATTGGGATAAGGCGTCGTCGCTCGTATCGACCGTGGCGGACCGTTACGATCTTGACGGATCGATCGCGGAAGCCGCCTCGAAAGAGCCCTAGGCCGCAGAGCCGACGGCGCTCTCGTCCGACCAGAAAGTCCGGATCTGGGTCCGGTGCATGCGCCGTCTCGTGCCAGGGTCAAAAGCGTCGCGGCGGTGCAGCACTTCCAGATTGCTCCACATCAGCACGTCGCCGGCCTGCCATTCATGAGCGATGGCGAATTCGGGCCGGGCCGCGTGCGCCCAGAGCCGGTCGAGCAGCGCCTCGCTTTCGTCGACGGGCAGCCCGCAGATATAGCTGCGCGGCCGTCGGCCAAGGAACAACGCTTTGCGCCCCGTCCGGGGGTCGGTCCGGACCAGCGGATGCTTGGCGCCAGGGGTCTGCCGCACATCGGTGACCTCGTCATAGCCCTTGCGCAGCATGCCGGCGGTGTTATGCGCGGCATCGTGGATCGCTTGTTTGCCTTCGATTGCCGCCAAAAGGTCGGCGGGCAGCGCGTCGTAGGCGGCGTACATGTCGGCGAAATAGGTGTTGCCGCCCGCGTCCGGCACTTCGAGCGCGTGCAGGATCGCAGCCCGGGGCGGGGTGTCCTGATAGGTCATGTCGGCATGCCAGACCGCTTCGCCGGCGCCAAGATTGCCGGCGGGCTGGCCGTTCTCGACCAGGTTCGAGATCACGTTGATCTCCGGATGGGTCTTGTGGAAGGGCTTGACGACCGGGTTCGGGGCCGGGATATCAAGCGGGCCCAGTTT
>JAPPPC010000725.1:0-227 GCA_028817685.1 Rhodospirillaceae bacterium | reverse complement strand
TGGCTGAGCGCGACGAGCGCCGCGTCCGATAGGTGCTGGCCCGGCAGCGCGAGGACCCTGTGCCGCCGCAGCAATGTTTCGAGTGTCGCGACGACATCGTCATCCGCACCGTCCAACGTCAGGTCGGTCACTTCTTTGCCAAAGGAGGGGTTTTGTGCGGGTGTTTTGAAATTCGTCATGGGGCGCTCTCGTCGCGGCGGGGTGGACAATCCGGGGCTGTATAGCGG
>JAPPPC010000157.1 GCA_028817685.1 Rhodospirillaceae bacterium | reverse complement strand
CAACAAAGAACACCAGGCCCCAGACCTGGGCGGAGGATGTAATGGTTTCGTCAAACATGTTTTGTTCCTCCTAGCGCAGGTTTTCGGCAGCGTCATAGACGCTGAAATCCACCAATGTGCCGAGCATCTGCAGATAAGCGATCAGGGCATCCATTTCCGACACGATGCTGGGATCGCCGTCGAAATCCCGAATGTTCGCCTTCGGGTAACGGGCGGCGACCGCTTCGGCGCCATCGCTGTCGGGGTTCGCTTGCGCTTCGAAATCCGCCTTTGCGGCGGCAATCATCGCGTCCGTATAGGGGACGCCGACCATCCGGTTGACCCGCATATCGTCGGCAATATCATTGCGCCAGGCAGGTGTCTTCATCAGGAACGGGTAGCCCGGCATGATCGTGCCTGGCACGATGCCGCGTGGGTCGATCATGTGCTCGACATGCCATTCGTCGGAATATTTGCCGCCGACCCGTGCCAGATCGGGTCCGTTCCGTTTCGAACCCCACTGGAACGGGTGATCGTACATGCTCTCCGCCGCAAGGCTGTACGGTCCGTATCGTTCCACCTCGTCGCGCAGCGAACGGATCATCTGCGAGTGACAGACGTAACAGCCCTCGCGGACATAGATATTTCGGCCCGCCAGTTCGAGCGGCGAGTAGGGGCGCATCCCCTGCACTTTTTCGATGGTCGAGCCGAGATAGAACAGTGGCGTAATTTCCACCAATCCGCCGATAGCGACCGTCACCAGAATCCCAATCACGAGAACGAGGGATTTGGTCTCGAAAACCTTATGTTTGGCCCAGACAGACATGGTTCTCCCCTACTCCGCCGGTAGCTTGGCAAGCGCGCCGGCGCCGCCGATTTCAGGATGAGCGATGGTCTCTTCGGCCTCGTCACCGCGTGCGGTGCGCCACAAATTGTAGGCCATGATCAGAGACCCGATGACGAACAACGCGCCGCCGGCCGCCCGGATGACGTAGAAGGGATGCATGGCTTCCACGGTTTCGATGAACGAGTATTCGAGGAAGCCGAGGCTGTCATAGGCGCGCCACATCAACCCCTGCAGAATGCCGGACACCCACATCGCTGTGATGTAAAGCAGGATCCCCAGCGTCGAGATCCAGAAGTGCCACTCGACGAGCCGCAGACTGTACAGCCGGCTGCGGTTCCACAGCCACGGCACCAGGCAATAGAGCGCTCCGAAGCTGACGAAGCCGACCCAGCCGAGCGCGCCGGAATGCACATGCCCAACAGTCCAATCGGTGTAATGGCTTAGGCTGTTCACCGCTTTGATCGACATCAGCGGCCCTTCGAAGGTGCTCATGCCGTAGAAGGCGACGGAGACGATCAGCATGCGGATGACCGGATCCGTGCGCAGCTTGTCCCAGGCGCCGGATAGCGTCATCAACCCGTTGATCATGCCGCCCCAGGACGGCATCCACAGGATGACGGAGAACGTCATGCCCAAGGTCTGCGCCCAGTCCGGCAACGCGGTGTAGAACAGATGGTGCGGCCCGGCCCAAATGTAGGTGAAGATCAGGGCCCAGAAATGGACGATCGAGAGGCGGTAGGAATAGACCGGCCGTTCCGCCCGCTTCGGCACGAAGTAGTACATGATGCCGAGGAAACCCGCCGTCAGGAAGAAACCGACCGCATTGTGGGCGTACCACCATTGCGTCATCGCGTCCTGGACGCCTGACCAAAGAATATAACTTTTGGTGCTGGTCCAACTGACGGGAATGGCCGCGTTGTTGATCAGGTGCAGCATCGCCACGGTGACGATGAAGGCGAGGAAAAACCAGTTCGCCACGTAGATATGCGGTTCTTTGCGCTTCCACAGCGTGCCCAGGAAGACCAGCAAATAGACGACCCAGACAATGGTCAGCCACAGGTCGACATACCATTCCGGTTCAGCATATTCCTTGGACTGGGTCACGCCCAGCAGATAGCCGGTCGCGGCCAGCACGATGAAAAGCTGATAGCCCCAGAACACGAACCACGGCGCGTAGCGTCCCGCGAGACGCGTGCGGCAGGTTCGCTGGACGGCGAAGAAGGACGTTGCGATGAGCACGTTCCCGCCGAACGCAAAGATCACCGCGGAGGTATGCAGCGGACGAAGGCGCCCGAAATTGATCCACGGCAGATCGAAGTTCAGAGCGGGATAGGCGAGTTGCCAGGCAATCACATCGCCGGCAAGGAAACCCGCAATCCCCCAAAACATCGAGGCAATAACGCCTGCCTTGACGATTTCGTGGTTTTATCCGGTATCCGACTCTCTACCCGAACCGGTTGGATTCGCGAATAGGATCCAGGCGCCGGCAGCGCCTGCGGCCAACAGAAGAACCCAGGCGTGAAACAACATCACGGGGTCTTCGGTCGCGATGATTTCGGCAGCGGCAACGGTAATGACAAGCGCAGTGCCCAGCAGCGAGAGCGCGTCACCGTACACCGCCCGACCGGTGCGGACTTGTTCTGTACCCATAAAGACGACCCTTCCTCAGTGCAGGCTGCAGTATCGGAATGTGAAAGGGTCGTCACATTGACCTAGATCAACGTTGTTATGTCTTCGATCGGATGTTGCGTCGTCTTACGCCGGGATGATACTGACGGCGGCTCGACAGTCCCTGTTGCGACAGGGTGCCGGCCGGAGGGATGGCAGAGTGGTCGAATGCGGCGGTCTTGAAAACCGTTGGGCTGAAAGGTCCCGGGGGTTCGAATCCCTCTCCCTCCGCCACCCTGCGCTCTTCGAGATTCGAGTGGCAAGCCACCCGGACGTCGTTAGACGCAGGAGTGTCACCCGAAGCCTCGATTTAGGGAGACTGATGCAGGTTCGAACTTTGTCCCGAACTCCGCGCCACCCGCTTTCACAATGGCCTGATTTTTCCCTGCCCTTGGGAGCGCTAAGCTGTGCCGCTGTCACCGCGCGCGCAGAACGTTGATTTCCCCGCCTCGGCCTGCTCCTGTTCTCGGTCCGCGTCTTCGCGTGGCGAGACGTGGCGACGCGCGATCAAGGCAAAGCAGAGAAGCCCGACCCCGAGGAGGAACAAAGCGCCGGGTTCGTTTACGGAGGTGGCGGCGACGGCACTACCGATGACCGGTGTGCCGCGCAGTTCTAGCGCAAAGCCTTGTTCGTCGATGTGGCTTTCGCTGACGACCTGCAGAAAGTGTGTCCCGCCGGTGAGATCGGGCAATTCGATACGGTATTCGAAGTCCAGATCATCGACGAAACCGCCGTTGTCAGAGGCGCCGAAGATGTAGTCTCCGTTCAACCAGACGAAGATGACGCTGCCAGCGCTGACCCGCAGCTCCAGAT